>NZ_JCAMRN010000003.1:0-79683 GCF_059620965.1 Geobacter sp. PheSNFMC | reverse complement strand
GCGCCGGCCGGCATCATGTACAACTTCATCCGCTGGTACGTGCCGAAAGAAGAACAGGTGCACTGACATGGCCGTTTACATCTTCAAGCGACTCCTGGCCATGATCCCGCTGCTGTTCGGGATCACCCTCATCACCTTCGTGGTGATCCGGCTCGCCCCCGGGGAGCCGGTGGAGGCCATGACCGCCATGAGCCCCAAGATCACCGCCGAGACCCGCGAGCGGCTCCGGGAGTTCTACGGACTCGACAAGCCGCTCCATGAGCAGTACGTTTCCTGGGTCGGCCGCATCGTGAAGCTCGACTTCGGCCGCTCCTTCGCCCCGGACAACCGGCCGGTGACCGACAAGATCGCCGAGAGGATCCCGGTGACCCTCTCCCTGAACATCATCGCCCTGATCCTGGAATTCGGCCTTGCCATCCCCATCGGCATCTTTGCCGCCACCCACCGGGACACCATCTATGACAAGGGCATAACCCTCTTCGTCTTTCTCGGGTTCGCCGTGCCGACCTTCTGGCTGGCACTGCTGCTGATGTACTTGTTCGGGGTCAAGCTGGGATGGCTTCCCATTTCGGGGCTCCACTCCCTGGGGAGCGAGAACCTTTCACCCCTGGCATGGTTCGCGGATATGGTAAAGCACCTGGTGTTGCCCGTGTTCGTGGCAACTTTCGGCAGTCTGGCGGGGCTGTCACGCTACATGCGCTCGAACATGCTGGAGGTGATCCGCCAGGACTACATCACCACGGCCCGGGCCAAGGGGTTGTCCGAGCGCGTGGTCATTTACCGCCACGCCCTGCGGAACGCACTGCTGCCCGTCATCACGCTTCTGGGTTTTTCCCTGCCTGGGCTCATCGGAGGGAGTGTCATCTTCGAGACGATTTTCGCCATCCCGGGCATGGGACAGCTCTTCTATCAAGGGGTCATGGCCCGCGACTATCCGCTCGTCATGGGGATTCTCGTCATCGGGGCATTCCTCACGCTCATCGGCAATCTGCTGGCCGATGTCTGCTATGCCATGGCCGATCCGCGCATCCGGCACGGAAGGGGGTAGGGGATGGCCTTCCGCGACAGCTGGTTCCATACGGTCTTCTGGAAACGTTTCCGGCGCAACCGTTTCGCCCTGGCCGGTGGCATGGTTGTGGTGGTGCTCTTTGCAATCTCGTTTCTGGCTCCCTACATCACCCCCTGGGACCCGGACGCCATCGACGCCTACCGCGTCCTGCTCCCCCCGTCGGCCGAACATTGGTTCGGCACCGACGAACTGGGGCGGGACGTCTTTACCCGCGTTATCTACGGAGCCAGGATCTCGCTCAAGGTGGGATTCGTATCAGTAGGCATTGCCGTGATCATCGGCACGGTGCTCGGTCTGGTTTCCGGTTTCTACGGCGGGCTTGTCGATACGGTCACCATGCGGTTCGTGGACATCATGCTCTGCTTTCCCACGTTTTTTCTCATCCTCGCGGTGATCGCCTTTCTGGAGCCGTCCATCTGGTACATCATGGCCATCATCGGCCTCACGGGCTGGATGGGGGTGGCCCGGCTCGTGCGGGCCGAGGTACTGTCGCTGCGGGAGAGGGACTTCGTGCTGGCGGCCCGTGCCCTCGGCGCATCGGATGTGCGGATACTGTTCCGCCATATCCTGCCGAACGCCGTATCGCCGGTCCTGGTGTCCGCCACCCTTGGTGTGGCCGGCGCCATTCTCACCGAATCGGCCCTGTCCTTTCTCGGCATCGGGGTCCAGCCCCCCACGCCGAGCTGGGGCAACATCCTCACCTCGGGCAAGGACTACATCGAGTTCGCCTGGTGGCTTTCGCTGTTCCCCGGCGGAGCCATCCTGGTGACCGTACTGGCCTACAATCTGCTGGGCGAGGGGATTCGGGACGCCCTTGACCCGCGGGTCTGATCATTTTCACAAGCGAAAGGTGGTTGCATGACAACATCCTATTCACCGGCCGCCGAGCTCGAAGGCGAGCTCGTCATTGACAAGGCCGATTTCGTCATTACTTCGGTGGATGACGAGATCCGTGCCGACAACCTCTGCCGCAAGCTTCTCTCGCGGTTCTACTTTTCCCTGCTCGAACAGGGAGTCGATCCCCGGGAGGCCACCCTGCTCGCCAGCGGGGCCGACCATTTCGTCCGCGATTTCGTCGTGGGATTCATGCATCGCAGTCTTTTCGACGAGCAGCCGGGCATCGTCCGCCGGTTCGGGGGCAACTGGTACATCGTTCATACGGTGGAGCCCTCCATCGATGAGCTGGCGATCCACCTGGCAGGGGTGCGGGCCTTTTTCCGGTTCCTGTTGGAGCGGGACTTGCTGGACGGACTTTTTTTTGAGGAAATAGACCGCGAGTGCTCTGATCTCTCCTTTTATGAAGAGCGGATCAAGGCATTCTGGGCCATCGAAGGGGACGGTTATCTCGCCTGGGAGCGGGAGTGTTCCCTGAAATCAATTGTGAGCTGATAAACAAACCAAGGAGGATGGCTATGAAGGTGGCGAAATGGTTGCTTGGACCGCTGGTGGCCCTGGGTATCCTTGCCGGTTGTGCCACGAGCATGACCGACATCAAGGGTTTCAACATGATCTCCATCGAGCAGGAGAAGGAGTTGGGCAACAAGTTTGCCGCGGAAATCGAAAAGCAGCAGCAGCCCGTGAACGACCCGGAGGTCCAGCGCTACGTGGACAAGGTGGGCAGGCGGTTGCTGGCCGGCGCCCGTACCGTGGAATTCGACTATGTCTTCAAGGTGGTGAAGGATGACAGCGTCAATGCGTTCGCCATCCCGGGCGGGCGCGTGTATGTGCACACCGGCCTGCTGAAGGCGGCGGACAACGAAACGGAGCTGGCCGGCGTCCTGGCCCACGAGATCAACCATGCGGTCGCCCGCCACGGCACCCGTCAGATGACCCAGGAGTATGGCTATTCCCTGGTCCTTTCCCTTGTCCTGGGGGATAACCCCAACATGCTGGCGCAACTGGCCGGCCAGCTCTTCGGCAAGGCGGGCATGATGTCCTACAGCCGGGAATACGAAAACCAGGCTGATTTTCTCGGTGTGGAGACCATGTACAAGGCCGGATACAATCCCAACGGCCTGACGAGCTTTTTCCAGAAGCTGAACGCCATGGGCGGCGGCACCCAGAGTAACGTGGCCCGGTTCTTTTCGACCCACCCCCTCACGTCGGAGCGGATTCAGCGGGTCCAGGCCGAGATCGCCAAGCTTCCTCCCCAGCGCTACCTGACGGATGAGACGGAATTCAAGAACATTAAGGGGCGGCTGAAGTAACCATGGACACCGATTGGAGCAATCTCGCCGCCAGGCTGGAGCGGCTGCTCGAACGCTTTGAACGGATCATTGACCGCCATGATCCGGTTCTTCCCCGGGATCCCGCCTTTTTCGACGGAGCCATAGCCTTTCGCTGGCGCCGGTCGGGGGAGCGGGGCACGTTCGAGCCGGTGGCGCATCCCCATCTGCCCGATCCTGCCGATCTGGTGGGCATTGACCTGGTCCGCGAGGACCTGATCCGGAATACCGCCCAGTTCATGGACGGCTACCCCGCCAACAACGTCCTGCTGTGGGGTGAGCGGGGCACCGGCAAATCGACCTGCGTCAAGGGGATGCTCCGGCTGTTCGCGGACCGGGGGCTGCGGCTCGTGGAGGTCCAGCGGGACGACCTGACAAGCCTGCCGGCGCTCATTGCCGCCCTGAGAACAGTGCCGCGGCGCTTCATCCTTTTCTGTGACGACCTCTCCTTCGGTGAAGGGGAGGGCGGGTACCGGGAGCTCAAGGCCCTTCTGGAAGGCAGCATCGAGGCAAAGCCGACGAATATTCTGTTCTATGCCACCTCGAATCGCCGCCACCTGCTTCCCGAGCGGATGGAGGACAACCTGGGCAGCGAGATCCATCCCGAAGAGGCCGTGTCCGAAAAGCTCTCCCTGGCCGATCGCTTCGGCATGGCGCTGGGGTTCTATCCGTTCAGCCAGGACGTGTATCTGTCCATCGTGGAGCGGTATGCGGAGAAATTCGGCCTCCCCGTGGAGCGGGAGGCGCTCCGGAAGGAAGCGCATCTGTGGGCCATGTACCGGGGGAGCCGGTCGGGACGCGCTGCCCGTCAGTTCATCGATGATCTTGCCGGGCGGCTCGGTGTCAGGCTCGATGACCTTTGACGGCCGCATGCGGAGCTATGGTTCATGGGTACGACCGTGAAAAACCATGACAAAGATGTTGGAGAAAGAGGCATGAGTCAGCCCGGACCCGACGTGGACCGCCCCCCCTGCTGAGGTCCCAGGACGCCCGCGGTCAGCGGGGCCATTGACGAAAAGGTGCCTGGTTTCCTCCGCTGGGTCGATACCCCTGCGGGGCGCGTGCCGGCCATCTCCGCGCAGTTGACGGCGCGCGACACCCTCGGAGCCTGGCAGGCCCGCTGGGGTATCGGACGCATGTCGTACCTGGTACCGCCCGGTGTTTACGCCATCGGCGCTCCCGGCCCCGGCGACCCGGTGGTGGTCACTGCCAACTACAAGATGAGCTATGATATCGTCCGCCGGGAACTGGCCGGCAGAGACATCTGGCTCCTGGTCCTGGAAACCCACGGCATCAATGTCTGGTGCGCTGCCGGCAAGGGAACCTTCGGCACCGACGAGATCGTCAAACGCATCACCCTCACCGGCCTGCCGCTGCTCGTGAGCCATCGCACGCTGCTGCTGCCCATGCTGGGGGCTCCCGGCGTGGCTGCCCATCTGGTGCGGCAGCGAACCGGCTTTCAGGTCAGGTATGCCACCATCCGGGCCGCAGACCTGCCGGCTTATCTCGATAACGGCATGACAGCGACGCCTGCCATGCGGCAGCTCACGTTCACGACTGCCGAACGGCTCGTTCTCACCCCCATCGAACTGGTTGCCGCCTGCACATGGGGTCTGCCCGTCCTGGCCCTGGTCGTCCTGGCCGCGGGATTTTCAGGCGGAGCCTTCTCGCCGGGGAGGGCGGTTCCTGCGGCCATTGCCTGGGTGGCGACGATCGTGACCGGAGCCGTTGGCGCTCCATTTCTGCTGCCATGGCTTCCCGGCCGAAGCTTTGCCGTGAAGGGGGCATTGCTCGGCCTAGTGCTCTCCGCCCTCCTTGCCTGGTTCGGACGAGGCATTGTTTCCTTTCATGAGGCTGCAGCTCTCTTTTTTATTGCCCCTGCCGTCTGCTCGTTCCTGGCCCTGACGTTTACCGGAAGCACGCCCTTTACCTCGCGTTCGGGCGTCAGGAAGGAGATGCGGGTTGCCCTTCCCATCATGACCGCCGCGCTCGTGGCCGGTCTTTCGTCATGGCTGTTCGGCGGTTTCCTGCCGTTTTGACCAGGAGGTAGCATGATCGGTTTCCAGTATCTTGCCAATGTCGCCACTCTGAAGCTTGCCCCGGAGCGCTGCATCGGCTGCGGCATGTGTGTTGAGGTCTGTCCGCACCAGGTGTTTCGCCTTGCAGGCAAAAAGGCCGAGATCGGTACACGCGACGCCTGCATGGAGTGCGGGGCCTGCGCGGTGAATTGTCCGGCAGCGGCGATCCATGTGGACGCCGGGGTCGGCTGTGCATCGGGAATGATCAATGAGTGGCTGGCCGGCGTTGTCGGCAACAAGGGCGGAGGGTGTTGCTGATCCGTGCCGGGCGGAATTTCGGGATTGACATGATAATGTGTGGCTGATAGTTAGTGATTACACATCATTACACCCAGGGAGGGAGTGGCATGAAAAACAGAGGTACCATGATCAAAGGGATGATTCTGAGCGCCGGCGCGGTGGTCATATCCGCGGTCCTGGCATTCGGCTCCGGCGGCGTGGGCGTGACGGCGGACGAGGCCCTGCAACGGCTGATGGACGGCAACAAGCGGTATGTGGCGGGGCAGATGAAGGCGTGCAGCGCCAGCGACACGGCCAAGCGCGAGTCATTGGCCAAGGGGCAACAGCCTTACGCGATAATCCTTTCGTGCTCAGATTCCCGCGTTCCGCCCGAGATTATTTTCGACAAGACCATGGGTGAAATATTCGTGATTCGCGTGGCAGGAAACATTCCCGACCCAGTGGTCCTGGGCAGTATCGAGTATGCGGCCGAACATATCGGATCACCCCTTGTCATGGTCCTCGGGCATGAGCGTTGCGGTGCGGTGACCGCCACTGTCGAGGCGAAGGGAAAGGCGGAGGGCAATATCGGATCCATTGTCAAGACCATTGCCCCTGCTGCCGCAAAAGCCCTGAAGGACGGAAAGGGCAAGTCGCAGGCCGAGATCGTCGAGGCTGCCACCGATGCCAATCTCGATCTCGTTGCCGCCAGCCTGACCAAGAAATCGCCCGTTATCCGGCACCTCGTCAAAGAAGGCACGCTGAAGATCGTCAAAGCCAAGTACGATCTGGACGACGGAACTGTAGTCCTCATGGACGGCAAGAAATAGAAGCTCTCCACTTCGGACGGCATGCACAAAAAAGCCCGCGAAAGCGGGCTTTTTTGTGCACTTCTTTCGTTCAGTTCTTCAGCACTTCCTGCACCCGTGCGATCAGTTGATCCGGCTTGACCGGTTTGGCGATGAAGTTGATATCTTCGGCCAGGAAGCCCTTGCTGCCGATGATGTCCTTTGTATAGCCGCTGATGAAGAGCGCCTTGACAGCCGGCTGGATCCGTTTCATTTCCGCGTAGGCGACCTGGCCGTTTTTGCCGGGCATCACCACATCGAGCAGAACAAGATCGATCTTGCCGGCGGCTTCGGTGAATTTTTTGACAGCGTCGTTTCCATCAGTGGCTTCGATTACCTCGTAGCCGTTGCGTTCGAGCACGTGGCGGGAAAGCTTTCTGACCGCCTTGTCGTCCTCCGCCAGCAGCACGGTTTCCCTGTTCCCCTTTGTGACGACCGGCGGTGCTTCCTCTTCAACTCTTGCCGACAATGCCACGATCGGAAGATAGATGCGGAAGGTGGTTCCGGTGCCCGGCTCGGAATCAACGGTGACGAACCCTTCATGCTGCCGCACGATGCCATATACCATCGACAGGCCGAGGCCGGTGCCTTTTCCGACCTCCTTGGTCGTGAAAAAGGGGTCGAAGATCCGTTCCTTCGTCTCCTGGTCCATGCCAAAACCCGTATCGCTGATGGTCAAAACGGCATAACGTCCCGGCCGGCACTGTTCCAGCGAGCCGAATGAATTTTCGTCCAGAACCGTCGCATCGGTCGTCAGCGTGAGGCGTCCTCCCGCAGGCATGGCATCGCGGGCATTGGTTACGAGATTCATGAGGATCTGGTCGATTTGTCCCGAATCCACGTGGCAGACGAGAGGCTCTTGGAAGAGTGATACCTTGAACTCCACATCTTCACTCACGAGGCGGGCCAGAAGTTTCTCTATGCTCTGAATGATCCCGTTCAGATCGGTGGGGAACGGAGTGATGACCTGCTTGCGGCCAAAGGCCAGCAGCCGCTTTACCAGCGTCGTGGCGCGGTCGGCAGCGTTAAGGATCTGGTCCACGTAAATCTGGTAGGGGTTGTCCTTGTTCAGGCTGCGTTGCAGGAGTGTGCCGAAGCCGACGATGGCTGTAAGAATATTGTTGAAGTCGTGGGCCACGCCACCCGCGAGGGTGCCGATTGCTTCCATCTTCTGGGCGTGCCGGAGCTCTTCGGCCAGCTGTTCTTTCTCCGCTTCGCGTTTTTTAAGGGTCTCGGCCATGTGGTTGAAGGCATTGGCGAGGCGCCCGATTTCGTGATTGCGCTCGACCTTTACCGGAACAAAGCCGCCACCCTGTTCCAGTGCCTTGATGCCGACGGTGAGCCGGTCGAGGGGGTTGGTGATCCGGCGGACTACGAGATAGGTGAGAATAGTGCTCAGCACCAGAAATCCGCCGGCGAGTATGCTGCAGGTGAACAGGAACGTGTCAAGACGCCGCTTGAGGGGCTGTTTGTCCACAATGATGCGGGCATAGCCCAGGATTTTTTCCTTGTCTTGCGCCTCGTGCCCCAATATCAGCGCATCGGCGCTCTGAAACGGTGCGATGGATACGATGGGCGCCCAGAATTCAAAGAGATCGGCTTCCTCGAACGCGTGAGGAATCCAGCTCGCGCGCACATCGTTAAAGTGTGCATTCCAGTTGGGCAGTTTCCGTCCCGGCGTCTTGAGCATTTTCCCATGGGCCTGTTCCCGGATGGGGGTCCCGGCTGCCGAAATGACTGAGACGAAAAGCACCCCCTCATGCTGCAGGATGCCCTCCACCGGGTCCTTGAGCAATTCGCCGTTCTCCGCAAAGACCCCCAGCCGGGCGTTGTGGGCCAAAAGCCGCGCGAGAATCTGTCCCTCATGGGTGACGTTCTCCCGCAGGATACGCCGTTGCTGTTGGTAGAACATAACGGTGAACGATATGGATATAACGGCAATCGTTGAGGCAAAGAGGAGGAAAAACCTGAGGCCCAGACTATCGTGCCGTTGTTTTAGCGTCTCGCGCATGCCCATGGTCTCTCCTATCGAATGACCCTGGCCCTGCCAAGGGCCTCTTCGGATAGCGTCAGACCGAGCTTGCGCGCAACTTTAGCATTAACCGTCATGACAATGCTGCGGGGTTCGGCTCGCTGGACCTGTTCCACCGGGGTTCCCGACAGTATTCTCCTGACCAGGTCTCCTCCCTGTCTCCCCAGGTCGTAGGGATCAATATCGAGCGCCATGATGGCTCCCATCTGCACGTACTTGTCGGAAAACGTCAGAATGGGAATTCTGTTGGTGAGCGAAAAGAGAAGGAGAAACTCTATGCTCTCGGGAGTCACCACCGTGGTGTCGGGAAGCATCCAGAGAGCGTCCACTTCCCCCTTCATCCCTTCAGCCACCGGGACCACATCGCGGGCGGAGCGGAGTTCGCGGGCGACCGGCTCGATCCCCAGCGAGCGGGCCGCGGCCTGGGCCTTGCGCGCAAGTATGCCCGACCGGGACGGGTTATAGGGAATCCCTATCTTCCTCAGTCGCGGCATGAGGCTCTGCAGCGCCGCCAGTTGCCGTTCGGGCGGGACGTTCATGCTGACGCCGGTCAGGTTTTCGCCGCTGGTGAGGGTGCTCTGGGGGTCGAGAACCATCAGGTAGACGATGGGGGTGTCCTTAACCCGTTTGACCCTCGCCAGGGCCTCGGCCCCGATTGCCAGAATCACGTCCGGGCGCTCGTCACGCACCATCCGCGCCACATCGACCCCTTCCATCTCCGAGATGACGACCCTTTTGACGGTCCCGCTCACCACGCTTCTCACCCCCCGGAGAGCCTCTTCGTAAGGGACTACTCTCACGCTCTGAAGTGCGAGAATCTTCTGGGCCGCTTCGCAGGGCGCGGCCAGAAGGGTGATGACGAGAATGAGAAGGATTCTTCGAGTCATGTGGTTATAGTAGACAAATGGTAATGATCCTGTTAGGTTGTGCGACAAAGGATAACCTGGTGTATACTATACCTCGCCATTGCCCCGTTGCCCCGGCAAAACGTGGCCTTCACATGGAACTCCGGGGCATTCGTCAAATATGCAGCAAATGAAACGGTGCGCGTGTCATTTGCTTGACAGTGTTTCTGGACAGATTCAATGCATGTGGTACTCGTCTGCCCCTGATATCCATGAGAACTTGGGGGGCATACCCCGGAATTGAACGGTTCGAATGAGGTATTATTTTGCCATTTCAGTGCCATTTTGTTTGTAACGTACGTTGATTGATCAATTTTGTACCACATGAAGAGGTGATAAGCCAGTAATTTTGAATTGTTATTAATCTGGAGATTTCTGCTGACAACGGGTGATGTGAGACGCGGTGACCGCCAAATCAGGGTCGGAATTTATTTTGCATGGCTCAATCCGCGCAGTGCGACACCAGGTAGCGCATATCCCGTTCCGGGGCTGGGGGGCGGATGGACATTCGACGCGTTGAGAACAGAAGACGAAACCTTATTCCAGTGATTGGATTGCTCGGCCTGTCGATGCTGCTTGTCCCGACAGGTTGCCAAAAGTACGCCTGGGCCCAGGCCAACGAGGAGATGAGGGTCCTTGAGATGTTCTACGAGGACAAGGAACTGGTGGTGACCCCCACCCGGGATCCCAAACCCGTCTCCCAGGTGGCCGAAAACATTACCGTCATTACCGCCAAAGAGATCAGGAACCTGAACGCCCATACCCTGGCAGACGTTCTGGTCACCATAACCGGCGTTCAGCAGGACTGGCGGGGCGGTCCCGGCAGCCTCGCCTTTACCGGTATTCAAGGGTCAAGTTCCAACCAAGTTCTGTTCCTGATCGATGGCGTTTCCCAGACCAGCGCATCCACAAACTTCGCCGACGCGGGTGCAATACCGGTTCAGAATATCGAGCGGGTCGAGATTATAAAGGGTCCAGCCTCCACCTCCTGGGGATCCTCGCTGGGCGGCATCATCAACGTCATCACAAAGTTCCCCGAGGAGGAAAAGGCCGCGGCCGGCATGGCATCGGCATCCCTGGGCGAGCGGTTCACCGGTGACTACCGGGGCGAACTCACCGGCACGGTGGGACAGTTCGGCTACTATCTTTCCGGCGGCAAACTCCACTCCGACGGTCTTCTTCCCCACAACAGCGTCGATACCGACCGGGCGTACCTGAAGCTGACCCACCAGTTGCCCGACGGCGGCGATCTTCGCTTCTCTCTCGGCTACAGCGCCGGCGACCGTGGCGACCAAATGGACCCTGTTGCTCGAACATCCTATGACAATACGTTCGACAACCTGCTGACAACGCTCTCCATTTTGCTTCCCCTCACCGAGCGGATCGACTGGGACCTTTCGCTCCGCTCTCAGTGGCTGGAATACAATCAGCTTTTCAGCAGTCTCGACACGGGACCTTTTTATGCATCGCGGTTGGATGATCGTTCCTTTGGCGTCACCAGCAAGCTCGTTTGGCGCACGGGGGATCACAGTATTTCTGTGGGAGCCGAGTTCGATCGGGGTGATTTCGAATTAGATCAAGAGATTTCAGGAAGGGGACGGTCGTCAGTCCGTTCTCATATCGCAAAGTCAGCTCTTTTCGCCAATGACACTATCGTGGTTGGCTCCCTAACCATAACTCCTGGTATCCGTTTTGATCATACAACCACCAATGGCGACTTTTTAAGCCCCAGCTTCGGAGTAACATGGGGGATAGGTGAGCATACGGTGCTGCGTGGGGCCGTTGCTAGGGGGTTCATGGTCCCCCCTGTGATTTATACACAGGGTGATGGCCTTACTTTGGTTCCTAATCCAGAATTGAATATGGAGAAAGTGCTTTCTTGGCAGGCAGGATTTGAAACCTCACTCCTGCGTTACTTTTGGCTTAAATCCATATTTTTCCGGCACGATGTTTCAGATGCACTTGTAGCTACTCGTCTTTCGGCTGAGGAGGTTCGGTATGAGAACCGGGATAAGCAACGTCGACAAGGTGTAGAAGTTGAGGTTAAGACTATTCCCTGCTGGTATACAACCTTGGGAGCTGGTTACACCTTTATCGATTCCACAGATCGAAATACGCATCAGCGGATACCCTCATCAGCTCGACAATCGGTCAACGCAGTCATTCAGTTCGATGACTTAAAGAATACTCGGGCAAACCTCGTCGGACGGTATATCTGGTGGAATGCTCCAGATTTTACTCACGGAAACTATGCTTCAGTGATTTGGGATATGAATGTTGCTCGAAAGATCTATAATAATGAGCGCCTTAGTGTGGAGCTTTTTCTTGCTGCACGTAATCTATTCAATGGTTCTCAGTATGTAGATGATACCTTGAAAAACCCTGGTCGCTGGTTTGAAGGTGGAATTCGCTTCGATTTTTGATTGAAAATAATGGTTAGGTTTTAATGTTCGTGCGTTATTAAAAAAATATGTTGACATGTCGTTGTGTTTGTAATTACTTTCGATCCAGGCACTGTGCCACTATCCAGGAGGGAGGGGTAAAGAAGACATGAAAAAGTCGACTCGCATTGCCGTACTCAACGCAGGATCCTTCAGGAACCCAAACCAGCCCAGCTACCTTTGTATCATCATTTTCGGGAGAACAGTGTAGCCGAGAGTCCAGCCTTGATTCATTGGAAAAAGGGGAGAGCAATCTCCCCTTTTTCTTTTGGTGAACCCGTGCCATCCGGCAACATTGTTGGCGGCCGGGACTGCCCGATGAGGTGATCTGTGGTCTTGTCGCGCCATGTGATTATTACTCCCTGCCCGGACCGACCGGGCACGTCCATCCTGTTTTCCGCCAAGCGGGGAGCGCTCATCCTGGTGGATGATGAGTTGCTTGCTGCCATCGGTGCCGGAGGGCTCGACGCCGACGAGGAGCAGATCCTGGCCGAACTGGGGTTTCTCGTGCCCGATCACGCCAGCGAACAGCAGGAAATGCGCTCCTTCATCGATGAGAGCAACCGGGTGAGCCGATCGTTCAGCGCTTTGGTCATCCTGAACCTGAGCTGCAACCTGGCCTGCTCCTACTGTTTCGAGGGAAACAGGAGGGGGGCGCATTTCATGGACGACGGCACGGCGGATCGCCTGGTGGCCTATCTCATTTCAGGGCCCGTTGCCGAGGGGAGATCGCTGTCGCTCAGGTTCTACGGCGGCGAACCGCTTCTGAGCGTTCCCACCATTCGGCGCATTGCCCGTCCCTTGAAGAAAGTGATGGATGCCCGCGGCCTGTCCTTCAGTTTTTCCCTGACCACCAACGGAACGCTCCTGACCCGGGAACTGGTAGAGGAGCTCATCCCCTTGGGTCTCGTCGGCGCAACGGTTACCCTTGACGGCCCTCCGGATGTCCACGATGCGGCCCGGCCGTTCGTGGGAGGCGAGGGAAGTTTTTCTGTCATTCTCGCCAACCTCAAGGCCGTTGCGGACCTCATTGCCCTGGAGATCGGCGGCAACTTCACTCCAGAAACCTACCGTGAATATCCGCGTCTCTTCGATCTGCTCGTGGCGGAGGGGCTCGGCCCGGAACGGCTCGCTCTCATGCGGTTCAACGCGGTCATGTCGGCGGGAGAGAACCGGGCACTCCCCGAGTTTACCGGGGGATGTGCATCGGTGAATGAACCCTGGCTCAAGGATGCCACTCTTTTCATCCGCGAGGAGCTTCTGCGCCGAGGATTCCCCGCACCGGGGCTTTCCCCGCATTTCTGCGCCATTGAGGCCGAGGACTCGCTCATTGTGAACCATGACGGGACCTTTTACCGTTGTCCCGCCTTTATCGGCATCGAAGGGCTCGCGGCAGGCAGCCTCAATGACGGCCCGTCCGACCATGCCGCCAGCCATGGCCTTGGGGGCTGGAAGAACGAGGAGTGCCTGAGTTGCGCCTATCTGCCCCTCTGTTTCGGCGGTTGCCGCTATTATGGTTACCTGGAGCACGGCAGGATCGACCGCGTGTCCTGCGGCCGGGATCTGTTCGATGCTATTGTGGGGCCGTTTCTCGCCCTCGAGGTGAAGTATCGTCACCAGCCGGGCGAGGATAGCACCGATACGGACGGCGACCCGGATTGAGGCGCTGCGGGTGTGAGGGAGTGGAGCGCGTAACGCTCCCCGTTTTTTCGCTGGAGCCTGTTACTTGGCGGGGCGCGGCCGGTCCGTTTCATCCGGGCCGACGATATGGATGCTGATTCTGCGGATGAGGTGTTCGATCTGCGCGAGCTTCTCTTCGTATTGCTGGAGAAGATAGGCACGTTTGTCTCCCTGGTGGAATGTCGTGCCGTCCCGCAGCATGGCAATTCGAGTTTTGGCAACTTCTCTCATGATTTCGAGAACTTCCCGTGCGTCGGCCATGGGCGTCACCCGTGATGCCGGTTGTCAGGCGTGGGAGTGTTTTCGTTGCGCTGCCAGTTCCTTCACCTTTTCCGCCAGACCGTGGGCAACGGCAAGACCGCCGCGGCCGCTCCCCAGTTCCACGTCGTCCTCAAAGCCGTGGAAGTCGGATCCCCCCGTCATCAGCAGCCCGAATTCCTCGGCGAGGCGCTCGAAGTAGAGCATGTCGTCCTTGAAGCAGAGGTTGTTGAACACTTCGAGCCCGTCAAGACCCAGGTGCACCAGTTGTTCGACAACCTGCCGCAGCCGGCGGCGGTTATCGGTGATGGTGGGAGGATGGGCTAATACCGACACGCCGCCTATGCGGCGGATTTCGGCGATTGCCTCGCCAGCCGGCATGTAGCGCTTCGGGACATTGCAGGGAATCAGATAGCGCCGAAAGGCGTCTTCCATGTCCCGTGCATGTCCATGCTCGATCAGTACGCGGCCGATGTGGGGCCGCCCCACGGCGCCGCCGGCCATGGAGCGAACCTCCTCGTAGGAGAGGGGGGCCTTGCGGGAGTGGAGCAGGCGGCGGTTGACTTTTTCGAGGATCGCCTTGCCCCGGTTGTCGCGTGCCGTCCTGAAGCCGGCGAGGCGTTCGCGAAAAGCGGGGTCGTGGTGATCAATGCAGTAGCCGAGAATATGCACGTCGCTGAAGCGTCCCAATTCAACGGAAAGCTCCACGGCGGGGATGACGTCGACGCCGAGCCGCGTGCCTTCCGCCACTGCCTCGTCAATGCCGTCAACGGCGTCGTGATCGGCAATGGCAAGAGATGCGAGCCCCCGTTCGGCAGCCATGGCAACCAGCGCGGCCGGGGCAAGGACTCCGTCGGAATGGTATGAATGAACGTGAAGATCGACCAGTTTCATGATGTGACAGCCTCCCTGTCAACTAAACCACGCCATGACAGCCTTGGCAAGGGGCAGACGTATACATGGGAGCGTTTTCACATTGGCGTTGCCATGGTTGGCCCATTTCGATAGAATGCCCGACTGTAGCTTGGCTGCACGCAGGGCCAGGCGCGGAAGGAAGGGGAGACGGTTAATGGTCAAGGATAAGGGGATCGCTCTGGCGGTCGTGGCGATGGGGCTGTATGTGGTCGGCGGGCTGCTGACGTTTGCAGGGCTGTACCTGATCGGGTTCATGGACGGCCGTGATTTCTTCGGCTGGGGAGACGGAAGAACGCTCGGGTATCTCTTTTTCTGCGTGGGAATATCGCTGTCGATCCTGGGTGTGCTCCTGATGCGCATCTTCAGGAACCGGGGACTTTCATGAAGGAAGACGACATCCACGTCGTCATGGCCGGCTTGGAGGAGGTCGTTAAACAGTGGCCGTCCCCGGCGGTGACCATTGTTTCGCAGCGAGAAGGCAATCCCTTCAAGGTTCTCGTCTCCTGCATCCTTTCGCTGCGCACCCAGGACCGGACCACCGGCCCGGCGTCGGAGCGCCTCTTCGCCCTGGCAGATACGCCGGCAGCGATGGTGCGGCTGTCAAAGGAGGACATCGAGAAGGCCATCTATCCGGTGGGCTTTTACCGCACCAAGGCCGAACAGATCCTCGATATCTGCCGTCTCCTTCTGGAGCGGTACGGCGGCAGGGTCCCCGATGACCTCGACGAGCTTCTCGCATTCAAGGGGGTGGGGCGCAAGACGGCAAACCTGGTGATCACCCTCGGTTTCGGGAAGCCGGGTATCTGCGTCGACACCCACGTCCACCGGATCTGCAACCGTTGGGGATACATCCGGACCAAAACCCCCGAGCAAACGGAGTTTGCCCTGCGCCGCATCCTTCCGCACCGCTACTGGCTGGTCATCAACGATTATCTCGTCACCTTCGGCCAGAATCACTGCACTCCCGTCTCCCCCCGCTGTTCAACCTGTGTTCTTGTCCCGTGGTGCGACCGCGTGGGGGTTGTGAAACATCGCTGATGCCGCACTGACCGGTACTGTGCGAATATCGTTTGCCGGATGAAGCATTCAACGGTATCTTTGTTTCAGCTTGTTGTACCGTATTTTTTAAACTGGACTATTGTCTCGGCGCACAAGAGCATGTAGTATTGTGAACCATCCGTGACAGTGTTTTATCATGTGAACCAGGAGGCATTCTATGCTGAGAAAAGTCGGTTTCTTGGGGTTGGGTACGGTCGGTCGGCACATGGCTGCCAACCTCTTGAAGGGGAATTACGAACTGACGGTTTATGATTCGGACCCGAAAGCGGTTGCCGATCTGGCAGCTCTGGGCGCCACGGGCGCGTCCGCACCCCGCGAGGCTGCAAAGGGAAGGGATATCGTCATCCACATCCGGCCCGAAAAGGAGCGGCTCCGTCCGGACATTTACGGGCCCGACGGGATTTTTGCCGGCATTGATCCCGGTACGATCCTCGTCGACATGGGGACCCACTCCCTGACGAGTACCATGGAAATGGCCGATGAGGCGGCCAAGCATCGCGTCATGTACCTGGACGCCCCGGTGTGGGGCACCAAAGAGCATGCCGCCAACGGCCTCCTGACCATCCTGGCGGGAGGGGACCCCTCCCTGGTCGGTCGTTGCCGCGAGCTGTTCTCGTTCTTCGGGCTGAACATCATCCATGTGGGAAGCATTGGTGACGCCACCCGGATGAAGTTGGTGGTGAACCTGGTCCAGGCCGAGCTCATGCAGGCCCTTGCCGAGTCTGTCGTGTTCGGTGAGAAGCTCGGCTTCACCGCTGACAGGATTCTCGAGGTGCTCGATTCGGGCGGAGTGGCCTCGCCGCTCTTCCACTCCAAGGGGCGCAGCATTGCACGCGGCGATTTCACGCGCAACCTGGCCCTCAAATACGTGCACGAGCAACTGGAACTGGTCCTGGAGAAGGCTGAAAAGCTCGGTCTGGAACTGCCGGCAGCCAAGGTGGCCTGCGCCACCTATGAGCAGGGCGTCAAGGACGGGCGGGGCGAGGAGGACTTCTCCTCGGTCGTGAAGGTGCTCAGAAAATAACAGCTTCTACAAAAAGCTGCATAGCGATGTCTCCAAAAGGGGGAGCCTCAGACGGCTCCCCCTTTTGCGTTGCGATGAGCCCGGGGACGATTGCGCTCCTTTGCAGGAGGCTCAAGCCGGTCATGGCGCGGCAACTCCTTGATCAGCAAGGCTATGTTCTCCACGTGGGGGGTCTGGGGGAACATGTCGACGGGCTGAACCCGGCGGGTGGCATACCCAAGGCCGGCGAGGATGTCAAGATCGCGGGCAAGGGTTGCAGGGGCGCAGGAAACGTAGATTATCCGCGATGGCCCGGCAGCGGCGACTTTCTTGAGAACGCCGGCGTCGCATCCCTTGCGCGGCGGATTGAGCACGACCAGGTCAGGGCGTTCACCGTCGTCCACGAGTTCCTCAAGCAACCCGGCCGCATCGCCCGCCTCAAAGGTACAGTTGTGGATGCGGTTTAACCGGGCATTGCTTTCGGCGTCGCTCACCGCGGCTTCCACCACCTCGATGCCGTGAACCTCCCGGGCCGTTCCCGCGAGGAAAAGGGCGATGCCGCCGATGCCGCAGTAGAGATCGACAACGGTCTCCTTGCCGGTCAGGTTGCTCCATTGGCGGACCGTCTCGTATATGATCCGGGCACCGCCGCTGTTTACCTGGAAAAAGGACCGGGGCGAGATGGTGAAGCGGATGCCGCCCAACTCCTCCGTAAGGGCATGGGGGCGGGTCAGGAAGTAGTCCCGCTGTCCGAGGATGACATTCCCTTCTGACGGATTGACGTTCTGGGCAACCACCTCAACCTGGGGGACGCTCTGCTGCAGATGTTTCGCCAGGTGGTGGATTTCGTTGTAATTGCGCTCGACCGTAACGAACACTGCCATGGCAGTGCCTGTCCGCTCCGAGACCCGGATCGCCAGATAGCGGAGAATGCCACTCCCGGTCCGCGGATTGTAGACCTGGACCTTGCATTTGGCGATTCCCTCCTTCACGGCTGCAACGATCCGGTTGATGAGAGGGTGATGGAGGGGGCATTCGCCGATATCCATGACCTGGTGGCTGTTGCGCCGGTAAATGCCGATGACCGGACGGCGGAACGTTCCCGAAACCACCAGCTTCGCCGAGTTGCGATAGTGAAGCTGATTGGGGGAGGGGAGCGTCGCCAGCACCTCCGCAGCGCCCAGGGTCTGGTAGCGGCGGATCTGGCGCTCGGTGAAGGTACGCTTCCAGGTTAACTGGTCCGGATAATGCATGACGATCAGCGGGCACCCGTCGCACCTGCCGGTTCTGGTGCAGGGCGTTTGCGCAAGCCGTGCCCGGGAGGGACGGAGCACCTCGACCGTTTCTGCATGGAAGTGCTTCTTGCCCACGTGGGTGAGGCGCGCCCGCACCCGTTCGTCAGGCAGAGCCCCTGTCACATGGACGTTGGTGCTGTCGTGGATGCCGATACCGTTTCCATCCTCGTCAAGGGCGGTGACGGCAAGCTCGATCAGATCGCCTCGCTTGGGGGAGGGGCCGGCTGCGAGTACGGTTTTTTGGGGGCGTTTTTTGTTCATGCCCCCAGTTAAACAGGAATCTTCTGGAATTGTCAATGGCCAGGCCGGTGAATGAATCCGTTGTTTGGGTTGCATTCTGAGAAAATTTTTACTAAACTTTTCACTTTTCCATGGGGCGGATTAGCGAATCGGGGGCATTCAAGGCATGGTCGATCTTTACTTTCATCTGCTGAATACTGGCATGATCAGGGATTTTATCGTTGCGGTGAATATCCTGTTATGTGCCGTTACTCTCGGTCTTTTTCTGACACTGCTGTTCCACAAGATTCATGTGGAAAGGCGCACCCGACGCCTTGCGCTCCTCAAGGAGCGGTATCTCGAAGAACTGACACGCAAGTGCTACGAACCGTCCCTGACGATCCAAAAGCCGACAACGGCGCTGGAACATGAAGCCCTTGGCGCCGTGTTCGCCACCATGCTCGTGAACGTCTCCGGCACCATGGCCGCCAGCGTGAGGTGCTTCATCCGCGAGCTGGGCATTGATGCCTATTACCGGGCTCGCGTCCGGTCCCGTTCGTGGGTGAGAAGATATGTGGCGGTCGAGAAGCTCGGCTACTTCGGCTTTCCCGAGTTGAAGCCCCTGTTTCGTTCACTGCTCGATACCGAGCGGGATACGCGGATCATCCCCAAGCTGGTGTGGGCCCTCAGCGTGATTGCCGACCGGGATGACGTGCCGTTCATCAACCGGGTCCTGAAGGATCCCCTGTTCATGTCCGCCAAGTTCAATGAATATATTTACACCAATATTATTCGTGCCTTCCGCGAACGGGAGCAGGAACAGGAATTGTTGGAGTTGATCGCGTCGCTCATGGCAGATGAAGAACTGCCGGTTATTCTCAAGCGGGATATCATCCAGGCATGCGGTAGCGAGATGTTCCTCATTGCCAAGAATCTTACGGCTGACTGCTTCCGCCGCTTCCACGAAGTGGCTGAGATGCGGATCGCCTGCATCCGCACGCTGCAGCGCTTTTCTGCGGTGGACACGGAGGTGCTCCTGAAAGAGTGCCTTCTGGACTCCGACTGGCGGATCAGGGGAGTTGCCGCCAAGAGCGCCCACCTCTACTCGCCGGCTGTGGCGGGATCACTACGGCAGTTACTCCACGACGAGAGTTACCACGTGCGGATCAACTCCGCCATCTCCCTGTCCAGGATGGGAGAGGGAGGGCTCGATGTTCTTGTGGACGCAACCCGCAGCGACGACCGGTTCGTGCGCGATGTTTCCCAGTACGTGCTGAAGAGGCTCATCTATGCTTCATAACATCGTTGCCTTCCTGCTGGCGATCCAGCCGGTGATCTTCATCTATTTCATCGTCCTGAACGGATTCTACACCCTGTTCACCATCATCTCCCTGCGTGACATCCGCAACTATCTGAATGCCGTCACGAGCCAGAGCATCGACAACGTGCTCAACGGGATGTTCTATCGGCCCCTGTCGATCCTCGTGCCTGCCTACAACGAGGAAAAGACCATCGTTTCCTCGGTGAAGTCGCTGCTTGCCCTGCGGTATCCCGAGTACGAAGTCATCGTCATTAACGACGGGTCAACCGACGGCACTCTTGAAAGTCTCATCAGAGAATTCCGTCTTGTCCGGATCGACAAGCCCATCGGCCTGCATGTTTCCCATCGGCCGATCCTCGCCAAGTACGTTTCCGTCGACCATCCCCAGCTCTTCGTGCTGGACAAGGAGAACGGCGGCAAGGCCGACGCTCTCAACGCGGGGATAAACGCTTCCCAGTACCCCCTGTTCTGTTCGATCGATGCCGATTCCGTGCTTGAGGACGACGCTCTCATCCGTGCGACACGGCTTTTCGTGGAAGACCGGGAAGTCGTGGCCACCGGCGGCATCGTGCGGGTCCTCAACGGTTGCGAGGTGGAAGACGGCATTGTCAAGGGGGTCCGAGCCCCCCGGGGGATGCTGGAGTGCTTCCAGACCGTGGAGTACACCAAGGGGTTCCTCTCGGGGCGGACATCGTGGAACTATTTCAGGAGCCTGCTCATCATCTCCGGGGCCTTCGGCATCTTCCGCAAGGACATGGTGATGGCCGTCAAGGGGTACCGGGAGAGCGTGGGCGAGGATATGGACCTGGTGATACGGCTTCACCGCCACTGCCGGCAGAACCGGATCCGCTACAAGGTTGTTTTCGTGCCCGATCCCGTCTGCTGGACCCAGGTCCCCTCGGACATGGCATCGCTCCTCAAACAGCGCAATCGCTGGCACCGTGGACTCATCGACAGCCTCTGGCACAACCGGGGCATGTTCCTCAACCCACGCTACGGCATGGTCGGCCTGTTCGGGTTCCCCTATTTCGTCACGGTTGAACTGTTAGGGCCGGCAGTTGAATTTATCGGCTACTTCGGGTTCGTGCTCCTCTTTTTTCTGGGTCAGGTGAATCGCGAGTTTGCGATTCTCTTTTTCCTCCTGGCCGTTCTCTGGGGAACCTGGATCAATCTCGGCTCCATCTTTCTGGACAACCTCATCTACAAGCGCTACAAGGGGTTGCGCGACATTCTGAAACTCTGCCTCTTCGGCCTGCTCGAATTCTTCGGGTACCGGCAGATCATCGTGGTGGAGCGGCTCATCGCCACGTTCATGTTCTGGAAAAAGGGATGGGGCAAGCCCAAACGAAAGGAGATCGAAGGTGAAGTGTCTGGCTCGGTTGCCTAGCAGGGTTCTCTATCTGCTGCCGCGGGTGCTGCTCCTGGCCCTGTTTCTCACCTACGTGACGTTCATGCTCCTGTCTCCCTACGAATGGTTCCGTCCCGTGGAGGTGGCCGTCCAGGGGGCGCTTGCGAAACTCGTGCGGGGTACGGCCGGCTTGTGGAGCAGGCTATGACGGGCAAGCCGCGGACCGACTATGTGGCCCTCGGGTTCACGGCCCTGGAACGGGGCGACTGCCAGGAGGCGGTCAACATCTTCCGGCGGGCCCAGGAGACGGGGCCGACCGCCCGGAGCTTCGTGGGGCTCGGTTTGGCCTTTCACCGGCTCGGCGATCCGCCGGCAGCCCGCTGGGCCTTTGCCAAGGCGCTCGACCTGGAGCCTGCCGACCGGGATGCCAACGAGTGGATCGAACGGATCGGCAGACCTGCCGTGCCGGCGCGGACCAGCGGGGGGCGCGGATGCCGTTTCCGGGCCGGCGAGGACTTCCTGCAGATCAGGGAGAACGGATCCTGGCGCAGGTTCTTCATCAAGGGAATCAACCTGGGTCTGGGCCTGCCGGGGTATTTCCCGGGCGAGTACCCCATTCACCGGGAAACCTATCGCCGGTGGTTCCGGCTCATGGGGGAACTGGGGGTGAATTCGCTGCGGGTCTACGCGGTGCAGTCCCCCGGATTCTACGAAGCATTGGCCGATCATAACGAGCAGGGGGGGCGGCTCTTTCTCTTTCAGGGAATCTGGCTGGAGCTGCCCGATGATGGCAATTTCCGCGGCCGGGATTTTCTGGAGTACGTCCACCGGCAGATTCGCGAGTCGGTGGACGCGGTCTGCGGCAATGCCGATTTTCCCGAGCGACCCGGCCTGCCCCACGGTTCCTACCGCCGCGACGTCTCCACCTGGACCGCCGCCTATGTGGTCGGCCGCGAATGGGAAAGCTGCGCGGTGCGTGCGTTCAACGGGCAGTACGGCCGCAAGCGGGGTAATTATGCCGGCTCGTTCCTGAAGGTTGACGACGGCCTCCCCTTCGAACAGTGGGCCGCCGAGACCTGCGACTACCTCCAGTCCTACGAACAGGCCACCTATGGCTGCACCCACCCGGTGACCACCATCAACTGGCCGACCCTGGACCCATTGGCCCATCCGTCGGAGTCCACCTATGAGGAGGGGCTCATCCGCCAGGGCTTCCAGGTGAACGTGGACGTCTGCAACGAGGACGAGGACGTGGAGACGTTCGATCCCGCGCGCATCGTCTCACGGCAGGGGGCGGGGTTCTTTGCCACCTATCACGTCTATCCCTACTATCCCGACTTTCTCAACAACGACTTCCTGGATGTCGACAATCCCTACCGGGAGTATCTGACGCGGCTCAGGCGTCACCATGGCCGGCAGCCCATCGTTATCGCCGAGTTCGGGGTGCCGTCGAGCCGCGAAGCGACCCACTGGCAGCGTGACGGCTGGCACCACGGCGGCCATGACGAGGAGTCGCAGGGAAGAATCAACGGCCTCATGATGGAGGCTATCCGCGACGCGGGCCTGGCCGGTGGGATGCTCTTCAGTTGGTTTGACGAGTGGTTCAAGCGGAACTGGGTCTTTCTCCCCTATGAACTCCCGGCCGAACGCAATCCCTTTTGGTTCAATCACCAGGATGCCGAGCAGACCTACGGTCTCATGGCCGCCTATCCCGGTTATCCCGGCAAGGTCGTGACCCTGGCCGGGCGACGTGAAGAATGGCATGACGCCACGCTTCTCCAGGAGAAAAGGGGAGGCGCCCCCCTGCACCGCTTCGGCGACGGCCGCGACGGGGCGCGGACCCTCGTGCGGCTTTCAGCACGGCATGACGAAGGATATCTCTATCTCTGCCTCGAAACGGCCGAACCGGTCGATTTCAGCGCGGCCCACTACCTGATCGGACTCGATACCTGTGGGGCAAAGGCGGGAGAGACGCTTCTCCCCTTTGCCACCAACGCCCGGAGCCCGCTGGGGCTCACCTTCCTGATCCATCTGGCCGGCGAGGGCACGAGCCGCATCCTGGTGAGCCGTTTCTACGACAAATATCTCAATGAGGGGCTGCCGGTCCGCCCCGTGCCGTCCGACACGGGGGAGTGGGTCGTCATGCAGAACATCACCAACCACCGCCGCATCAGCAAGGACGGCACCCGGTTCTACCCCTCCCGGGTCTTCTCCATGAGCGGGCTGCGCTTCGGCAGTCTCGACCCGCGGAGTTCCCGCTTCGACTCCCTGGCCGACTGGCATGTCTCGGGTACCCTGGTGGAGCTTCGGCTGCCCTGGGGGCTCCTGAACGTCACCGATCCCAGTTCCCGGCAGGTCCTCTGGATGGCGGAACAAGGGACCAAGACCCGCACCACCGACGGCGTCGCCGCCATCGCCTGCTCCTATCGCCCGTCGGGTGAGGGGCTCTCTGCCCTTCCCACGGGCGGGCGAACCAATCTGGCCGACGCCCTGCCCGCCGGTCTCGGCCCGGATGCCATTCGGCGCTATCAATGGGAGGGGTGGAACCACCCCCTGTACCACACCTATCTCAAGCGGAGCTACTACCTCTACCGGGACGTGCTCGGCCGGATGCCGGAGTGATGCCGTGAACGTCAGCCGCAGGCAATTTCTGATCATCGGGGGCGCGGCGCTGGCCGCCATGGCCGTGCCACTGCCGGTGTCGGCCCGGAAGGAGACGGTGGTGCCGGTGCTCATGTACCATGATGTCTCCAACCATTTTCGCGACCCCTTCACCATTTCTCCAGCGCTCTTTGCCGCTCACATGGAATGGCTCCATGCAGCCGGCTACCGGGCCGTGACAGTGGGGGAAGCCCTGGCCGCACGGGGAGCAACTGCCGACAGAATGGTGGTTATCACGTTTGACGACGGCTATGCCTCGTTCCTGGACTATGTCCATCCGCTTCTGCTTCAGTATGGCTTCTCGGCCGCCATCTCGGTCATCGGCAGTCATGTGGGGACCTGGCTGGAGCGGGATGGACGCCGGCCCATGCTGAGTTGGGACGAGTACCGTTATCTTGCGGCACGGGGTGTGGAGGTGGGGTGCCATGCCCATCACCTCCATGCCATCGAGCGACTGCGGCGTGCCTCGGCCAGCGAGCTGGCAGCAGACCTGGAACTTTTCCAGCAGACCGTGGCGCGCGAGATGGGCCGGCGGGCCACGATCCTTGCCTGGCCCTACGGCATTTATACGGCCGAGCGGATTCACATTGCCCGGCAGGCAGGATTTGTGCACATTCTCACCTCCAACGAGGGGTATGTGGACGGCGGCACCGATCCGGCGGCGATCCCGCGGCTCAATGTCGACAATCGGCTCGACCTGGTTTCGTTCAGTAACTATCTCAGGGGGGAGTGAAGAATGATGAAGAGGATCATCCCGGCTGTCATGCTCGTGGCGATGCCCTGCACGGCACTGGCCACGGCGCCGGCCGACCTGTTCCGCGGCGGAAAGGTGGACGAGGCGGTGACGGCCTACCGCGTCGCCATGGGCCAGACCTCAGCGGCCCGGGAAAAGGCGCTGCTCCACAAGGAGTTGGGCGATCTCTATGCGGAAAAGGATCAGTACGCCGAAGCAGCCGATGAGTACGTCGCGGCCCTGGCGCTCGACCGCGGTATCCCCGTGACGGAGCGGATCAGGATGGCAGTGGCCGTCTCCTGGGCCAACCGGCTCGACGATGCGATCTTCGCGCTGCGCGCCGTGGTTGCCGACGAGCCGGACAACACCGCAGCCCGGACCCACCTGGCCCGAACCCTATCCTGGCGCGGCGACCAGCCCGATGCCATCACCGAGGCCGACCGTGTCCTGGCCGCCCGGCCCGGAGACCGGGATGCGCTCCTGGTCAAGGCCAACGCCCTCCGTTGGCAGGGC
The DNA here is from genome assembly GCF_059620965.1 of Geobacter sp. PheSNFMC. Classification (NCBI taxonomy): domain Bacteria; kingdom Pseudomonadati; phylum Thermodesulfobacteriota; class Desulfuromonadia; order Geobacterales; family Geobacteraceae; genus Geobacter; species Geobacter sp. PheSNFMC. The sequence continues at coordinate 54,861 of NZ_JCAMRN010000003.1, read as the reverse complement.
AACAGCAGCCAGGCCCTGCCGCTCTATCAACAGATTCTGGCGGGGAGTGACGACTTCGATGCCCGCCTGGGCCTTGCCTTTGCCCAACTCCAGACCGGCAACAAACAGGAGGCGGCCGCCAATGCCGCCATCCTCAAACCCCGCTTTCCCTACCAGGAGCGGGACCTTAAGAGGCTCCGGGAGGAAATCGAAAACACCACCGCCAATACGGTCGAGGCGTCCTACACCCGCTATGGCGATTCGGACGACAACAAGGCGGACCGTTTCGGCGTTGCCTACACCTATCGCCAGGGTGACTGGAGCCTTTCCGGCTCCTACCGCCACTTCACGGTAAACGATACCATCGGCGACACCTATGCCGACATCCTCGATGCGGGCGGCTATCTGCGCCTGGCCGGCCGCTACGGTGTCGGCGCCGGTATCGGCGTGGCCCGTTTGGACGGCGGCTCATCCGACATGAACCTGACCTGGCGCCTCAACGCCGATGCCGATGTGGCGCGGGGCGGTGTAAGTCTTTCCCTGCGCAGGGATGTTCTCACCGACACCGCATCCCTGGTGGAGAACCGGATCAGATACCTCTCCGCCGGCATCAGCGCCAGCCAGCGCATCACCCAGCGCGTTACCCTGTTCGGCGGTTACTCCTGGCGCGACTACTCCGACGACAACAGCGCCCATGACCTGCTTATCGCTCCGTCCTATACCCTTTACGCCGGCGACCCCACGGTGCGGACCGGCTATCGCTTCCGATACCTCACTTTCGACCGCCAGAGCTTTGGCGGCTATTTTGATCCGAACGACTTCATATCTCACCAACTCTTCGTCTCTGTCGACTGGCAACTCGACCGCATCTTCCTCTATGCGGAGCCCTACGGCGGGTTCCAGTCCTTCGACCGCTACGGCGATCACACCGACGATATCTTCGGCGGCTTCAGCGGCACCCTCGGCTACCGCTTCACCAAGCGCCTCACGGGTGAGGTGAACGGAGAGCTCGGCAACTACGCCCTCGGCGCCACCTCCGGTTTCGAGTACTACTCCGTCGGAACCCGCTTCGCCTATTCTTTCTGATCAGCCGGTTGGACATGCCCCGTTCGGACCTCCGGACGGGGCACGATTTCTTGACTTTTCGCCGACTGTCCGGCTACTATGCCCCGTTATGAAAGCCAAGACGAGACAGATCCGGGTGGGGAACGTACCGGTGGGCGGCGATGCCCCCTGCGCGGTGCAATCCATGTGCAACACCGATACGCGGGATGCGGCCGCCACCTTGGCCCAGATCGACGCCCTGGCGGCTGCGGGCTGTGAAATCGTCCGCTGCGCCGTCCCCGACATGGCAGCCGCCGAGGCCCTGGGCGCCATCAAGCGCCAAAGCCCCATCCCAGTCATTGCCGACATCCACTTCGACTACAAACTCGCCCTGAAGGTGCTGGAGGGGGGAATTGACGGCCTGCGCCTCAATCCCGGCAATATCGGTGAACGGTGGAAGGTGGAAGAGGTGGTGGCAGCGGCCCGGGAACGGCTGGTACCCATCCGCATCGGCGTCAACGCCGGTTCCCTGGAAAAGGAGCTTCTCCAGAAATACGGCCACCCGACCGCCGAGGCCATGGTCGAGTCGGCCCTCGGCCACGTGCGCATCCTCGAAGAACTCGGCTACGATCAGATCAAGATCTCCCTCAAGGCATCGGATGTACCCAAGACCGTGGCGGCTTACCGGCTCCTGGCCCAGCGGGTCGACTACCCGCTCCACATCGGCATTACCGAGGCGGGCACTATGTTCTCCGGGACCATCAAGTCAGCCGTGGGGCTCGGTATCCTGCTCGCCGACGGCATCGGCGACACCATGCGGGTATCCCTGACCGGCGATCCGGTGGACGAGGTGCGGGTCGGTTTCGAGATCCTCAAGGCGCTCAATCTGAGGCAAAAGGGGATCAATCTCGTTTCCTGCCCCACCTGCGGCCGCTGCCAGATCAACCTCATCGGGGTGGCCGAAGAGGTTGAGAAGCGTCTCGCCGGCATCGACGCACACCTCACCGTAGCGGTCATGGGATGCGTCGTGAACGGACCCGGCGAGGCCCGCGAGGCCGATGTGGGGGTAGCCGGCGGACGGGGCGAGGGGCTCCTGTTCCGCAACGGGGAAATCGTCCGCAAGGTGCCGGAGGCCGACATGGCCGATGCACTGATTGCGGAAGTCGAAAAGATTATCGCTGAAAAACACTAATTTTCGAGGTTAGTCGATGCGTTACACCAACTGCTTCATCCCCACCCTCAAGGAGACCCCGTCCGACGCCGAGGTGGTCTCCCACCAGCTCATGCTCCGTGCCGGCATGATCCGTAAGCTGGCTGCGGGCATTTACAATTATCTGCCGCTGGGGCTGCGTTCCATTCGCAAAGTGGAAACGATCGTGCGCGAGGAGATGGACCGCGCCGGCGCCATCGAGCTGCTGATGCCGAGCGTACAGCCGGCCGAGCTCTGGCAGGAATCCACCCGGTGGGAACAGTATGGCAAGGAACTTCTCCGCTTCAAGGACCGCAAGGACGCGGAATTCTGCCTCGGACCCACCCATGAGGAAGTGGTCACCGACATTGTCCGCCGCGAGGTCAAAAGCTACCGGCAGATGCCCTTCAACCTCTACCAGATCCAGACCAAGTTCCGGGACGAGATCCGCCCCCGGTTCGGCCTCATGCGCGGGCGCGAGTTCATCATGAAGGACGCCTATTCCTTCGACGTCGACAGCTCCGCTTCGGATCTTTCCTATGACAAGATGTACCAGGCCTATCGCCGGATTTTCCAGCGCTGTGGCCTCAGATTCAGGGCAGTGGAGGCAGATACCGGCTCCATCGGCGGCTCGTCGTCCCACGAATTCATGGTACTCGCCGATTCGGGCGAGGATGCCATTGTCTCGTGCACCCAATGCGAGTATGCCGCCAACGTGGAAAAGGCCGAGGCCCGTCCCGCCCCTGCCGAGCATGCCGAGCCGCGCCCTCTGGAAAAGGTGGAGACACCGGCCAAGCGGAGCGTCGAAGAGGTGACCGCCTTCCTCGGCATACCCTCGTCCGCCCTGGTGAAGACGCTGCTGGTGGTGGCAGACGGCACGCCCGTGGCCGCTCTCGTGCGCGGCGATCACGACCTGAACGAGATCAAGCTCAAACACCTGCTGGGGTGCGAGACTCTGGAAATGGCCAACGAGGAAATGGTGACCAGGGTGACCGGCGCTCCCGTGGGCTTTGCCGGCCCGGTGGGGCTGAACATCAAAATCGTTGCCGATCTGGCCGTCCAGGGGATGAAGAACTTCGTTACCGGAGCCAATGCCGGCGATCTGCACCTGAAAAACGTCACCATCGGCCGTGACGTTACCCCGACCCAGTATGCCGACATCCGCAACGTGGTCCACGGCGACCCGTGCCCCCGTTGCGAGGCGGGGCACCTCGAACTGTGGCGAGGCATCGAAGTGGGGCACGTCTTCAAGCTGGGCACCAAGTATTCTGAGGCCCTGCGCGCCACCTACCTGGACGCCGACGGCAAGGAGCAGACCATCTTCATGGGATGCTACGGCATCGGCATCAGCCGGACCGTGGCCGCCTGCATCGAGCAGAACCATGATGCCGACGGCATCATTTTCCCCATTCCCATTGCCCCGTTCCACTGCATCGTCTCGGCGGTCAACACCAAGGACGCCGAGGTCATGGCCGCCTGCGAATCGCTCTATCGCGACCTGGGCGCCGCAGGGGTGGAGGTGCTCTTCGACGACCGCGACGAGCGTCCCGGCATCAAGTTCAAGGACGCCGATCTCATCGGCATACCTTTGCGCCTGGTGGTCGGCTCCAAGAATTTGGCCGACGGCAAGGTGGAGCTCAAGACCCGCAGGACCGGCGAAGTGGAGTTGCTTCCGCTGGCTGACGCGGTGGAGAAGATTCGGAGCATCGTGGCCGAAGCCCTCGGCCGGTAACCGTTCAAGGAGATATCACCAGTCATGACAAGAGATCAAGCGCGGGAGAAGGTCATCTTCGCCCTCGATTCCAACGAATTCGCCCATGTCCAGTACTGGGCCGAAACCCTGTCCGACCGGGTGGGCATGTTCAAGGTCGGCAAACAGCTTTTTACCGCCTGTGGGCCTGCCACGGTCCGGATGATCCAGAAGTTCGGCGGAGAGGTCTTTCTGGACCTCAAGTTCCACGACATTCCCAACACCGTTGCCATGGCCTCACTTGAGGCAGCCCGCCTGGGAGTAAAGCTCTTCAATCTCCATGCCCTGGGTGGGTACGAGATGATGGCCCGCACGGTGGAGGCGCTGGACAAGGAATTCAAGGGTGGTGAGAGAGCGAAGGTGCTGGCCGTTACCATCCTCACCTCTTCGACCGAAGAGACCCTGCGTCAGGTGGGGATCGAATCGCCGGTGGAGGAGATGGTCGTGCGGCTCGCCACCCTGGCCAGAAAGGCCGGCATCGACGGCGTGGTCGCTTCGCCGCGGGAGATCCCTCTCATCCGCGAGGCGTGCGGTCCTGATTTCCTCATCGTCACGCCGGGGGTACGCCCGGCTTTTGCCGCCCTCAACGACCAGAAGCGGGTCATGACTCCCGCCGAAGCGGTCAGGGCAGGGGGTGATTACCTCGTTATCGGCCGCCCCATCGGCGACGCCCCTGACCCGGCCGGCGCAGCCGAAATGATTCTCGACGAGATCATGGCCGGCTGAGGGAAAAAGGAACCACAGCGTGAAAGAAGAAATTCTGTACGGAATCAACAGTGTGATGGAGGCCCTGCGCGGATCGCGGAGGGCCTTCGAACTTTTCGTTTCCCGGGAGACCCACGACCGGCGCACGGAGAAACTGCTCGCGTTTGCCGCTGAAAGGGGGGTGCCGGTCCGAACGCGCGACAAGCGCGACCTTGCCCGTCTCTGCGGTACAGACCACCATCAGGGTGTTGCCCTGCGGGTCGAAGGGTTTGCGTACGCCGCTCTGGAAGACATTATCGCCTCATGGCGATCCTCTGGGGAGCCGGGACTCATCCTTGTGCTGGATGGCATTCAGGACCCGCACAATCTGGGCGCGCTCATCCGAAGCGCCGCCTGTGCCGGAGCCCATGGCGTCATTATCCCCAAGGACCGGGCAGCCGGCGTAACCGCTTCGGTTGAAAAGATTTCTGCCGGCGCAACAGAGACGATTCCGGTGGCCCAGGTGACGAATGTCGTCCAGGCGCTGGAAACTCTCAAAGAAGAAGGGCTCTGGGCATTCGGCACTGCCGACAGTGCGGCCTCGTCACTCTACAGCCATGACTTGACCGGCAATGTCGTCATCGTAATCGGCGGTGAAGGAGAGGGGGTCAGGCCCCTTGTGCGGAAGAAATGCGATTTTCTCGTGGCCATTCCCCTGAAAGGAGGGGTCAGCTCGCTCAATGCCTCAGTGGCAGGAGGGGTAGTCCTCTTCGAAGTGGTGAGACAGCGCCAGTCCTGACGCTGTGTGTGCGTGCCTGAACGGGAAAAGGGTTTGTGTTAAATTGTGTCAATTCGGCTGTGGATAAGGTTGTGGATAAAAAAAGGGCTCCCCATCGGGAAGCCCCTATTGTAGCTGGTGCCGGAGGTCGGAATCGAACCGACATGGGGTTGCCCCCGGCGGATTTTGAATCCGCTGCGTCTACCAGTTTCACCACTCCGGCAAAAGTGTCCGGATTATAGATGCAAGGTCGGTGGAGCGTCAAGGGGAAATGCCCTCTGCCCGGGCGATAAAAAAATATGTTGACACCCCGTGGCCTGTTTGGTATAAGTCAGGTCTCTTTTGAACGGGGCTGTAGCTCAGCTGGGAGAGCGCTTGAATGGCATTCAAGAGGTCGTCAGTTCGATCCTGATCAGCTCCACCAAAAAACAGAAGGGGTTGGCCGAAAGGCCAACCCCTTTTTGCGTTTTGTCGTGCATTTCAATGAGCTTTTCCTCGTGTGTCCGCAGTCTATTATTCCTTGAAGAAGATTCGCGCTTTCAGTATACTTGTCCGGTTTTTCAAGTGACGAGACAGGAGGTTTTTACCGATGACCGATATGCTTGGCGACTGGAAACGATCTCACCTCTGTGGAACCCTGACCAAAGCCGATGTGGGCAAACAGGTGACGCTCATGGGCTGGGTGATGCGCCGTCGTGACCACGGCGGACTCATTTTTGTCGATCTTCGCGACCGGGAAGGGCTTGCCCAGGTTGTTTTCGATCCCGCCCGGGCGCCGGAGGCCCATCGGGAGGCCGAGACCGTCCGCAACGAGTATGTCGTGGCCGTCAAGGGCGAGGTCATTCCGCGCCCCGAGGGAACCGTCAATCCGAACATGAAAACGGGCGAAGTGGAGGTTCTCGTCACGGAATGCAAGGTGCTGAACCGTTCCAAGGCCCTTCCCTTTACGCTGGATGATTATGTCGATGTGGCCGAGAACCTGCGCCTCAAGCATCGCTATCTCGATCTGCGCCGTACTCCACTTCAGCAAAACCTGATCCTTCGTTCCCGGGTCAGCCAGGTTACCCGTCAGTATCTGACCGAAAACGGTTTTCTGGAGATTGAAACACCATTCCTCACCAAGTCGACCCCCGAAGGTGCCAGGGACTTCCTCGTGCCGTCCCGGATCAATCAAGGCAACTTTTACGCTCTCCCCCAATCGCCCCAGATCTTCAAGCAGATTCTCATGATTTCTGGTTTTGATCGCTACTTCCAGGTCGTGCGCTGCTTCCGGGACGAAGACCTGCGGGCCGATCGTCAGCCTGAGTTTACGCAGATCGACTGTGAGCTTTCCTTTGTTGACCGCGATGATGTCATTGCCGTGATGGAGGGCTTGATCGCTCGGATTTTCATGGAGGCCAAGGGGGTTGACGTCCAGCTTCCGATCCCGCGCATGACCTATGCCGAGGCGATCCGCCGCTACGGAGTTGATAACCCCGATGTCCGTTTCGGCCTTGAATTGGTGGAGCTGACCGACATCGTCAAGGGTTCCGGCTTCAAGGTGTTCGCCGATGTGGCCGCTGGCGGGGGCATCATCAAGGGGCTCAACGCCAAGGGATGCGCACGCTTCTCCCGCAAGGAGATCGACGATCTCACCGAATTCGTCAAGATTTACGGGGCCAAGGGACTCGCCTATGTCAAAATTGAAGGGGGAGAGTGGCATTCTCCCATTGCCAAGTTCTTTACCGCTCAGGAAATTGCCGACATGAACGCGGCTTTCGGTGCCGAGGAGGGGGATCTGCTCCTCTTTGTGGCCGACAAGCCGAAGGTCGTCAATGATTCGCTGGGCAAGCTTCGCAATCAACTGGCCCAGATTCTCGGTCTCGTTGACAAGAATACCTTCAAGTTTGTCTGGATTACCGACTTCCCGCTGCTGGAGTGGGACGAGGAGGAGAAGCGCTGGGCCGCTGTTCATCACCCCTTCACCGCTCCCATGGACGAGGATCTCGACAAGGTCGAGTCAGATCCTGGAGCCTGCCGTGCCAAGGCCTACGACCTGGTTCTCAACGGCAACGAGATCGGCGGCGGCAGTATCAGGATCCATCAGCAGCACATCCAGTCGCTGATGTTCAGGATGCTCGGCCTGTCCGAGGAAGAGGCCCGCGCTAAATTCGGCTTCCTTCTGGATGCCCTTGAATTCGGCACACCTCCGCACGGAGGCATAGCGTTCGGCATGGACCGTCTCATCATGCTCCTTACCGGCAGCGACTCCATCCGCGACGTTATTGCGTTCCCCAAAACGCAGAAGGGGGCTTGTCTCATGTCTGACGCACCGTCGCCGGTTGATTCGAAGCAGCTCAGGGAGTTGGCCATCAAGGTGACGGTCAAGCAGTGATCGGGGATTTCCTATGAAGGTCCGTGCCGGTATCGCCGCACTAGTGACCATTGCAGTTCTTGCGGGGTGTGCCTCTCGTCTGCCGGTCCACCGGGTTGACGCACTCACCAGATTTTCTGCGGTAAGGATGATGGGGGCGGAGAAGTATGCAGCTCCGGAATTGGCTAGTCTCCAGCAGGCCATTGAGGCGGGAGACGCGCTCATGCAGAGTGGTGAGCATGAGATGGCCGACAGCTATTATCTGCTGGCCATTCGCAAAAGCGAGGTCGTGGAGCGGAGTATCGCCCGTGAGCGTGAACGGGAACGGGAGATGCAGGTGCAGAGTGAGAATGAGCGGCTTGCTCACGAGCGCCAAAAGGCACTTGAAGTGCTGAAACGGGAGATTGCCGAGAAGGAACGGGAAGAGAAAAAGCGGACCGAAAAGACACCTCAGCCTGTCCGCGACAAGGAAAAGGAAAAAGAGGCAAGGTCATTGCCGCTGCACCATACGGTAAAGCGTGGAGAAAGCCTTCCTCAGATTGCCGCACAACCTGACGTTTACGGCGATGCAGCTCTCTGGCCTCTCTTGTACCGTGCCAACCGTGATCAGATCCGTGACCCCGGCAGGATATGGCCGGGCCAAGTCCTTAGAATCCCTCGAAATATTTCGCGTGACGACTTGGCGGAAGCGAGGCGTTACGCGCAGGAGCGGCCAACACCCTGATCACATGCGAAGAGACAGAAAGCCGGGATTTTCCCGGCTTTTTTGCATCTAGTCCGGGGGCTTTTCCGGCGCATCCTAAAAAGGATTTTTTCTTGACAGCAACTAACGCTTTGTATACTGTATACAAACTGATTTTGGAGTAAGTTAGGTTTGCTTCATGTAGGCTGGTTGAGCTGGCAGGGCTGTAGATCGCTGCGTATGGATGTAAGGCTGTGGCGGCTGAATTGGCCATGGTGGAAATCTGTGGATGGTTTGTCATTAGGCCTCAGGCGATGTTAGTAAAAAAACCAAGGAGAGAACATGGCAACGCACAAGATTATCTGGACTGAAATTGATGAAGCGCCCGCACTGGCAACGTACTCATTGCTCCCGATTGTTCAGGCATTCACCAAGGGAACGGGTGTAGAGGTTGAAACCAGGGACATCTCTCTTGCAGGCAGAATCATTGCCAACTTCCCGGAAAGTCTGACCGACGCGCAAAAAATTCCCGATTACCTGACGCAATTGGGTGATCTTACCCAGAGCCCGGAAGCGAACATTATCAAACTTCCCAATATCAGTGCCTCCGTTCCCCAGCTTAAAGAGGCCATCAAGGAGTTGCAGGATCAAGGGTACAATGTTCCTGATTATCCGGAAGATCCCAAGAACGATGCGGAAAAGGAGATCAAGGAGCGCTACGCCAAGGTGTTGGGCAGCGCCGTCAACCCCGTTCTGCGTGAAGGTAACTCCGATCGGCGCGCCCCGCTTTCGGTCAAGAATTTCTCCAAGAAAAATCCGCACAAGCTGTCCCCTTGGAGTTCCGATTCCACGGCCCATGTGGCTCACATGACCGACGGCGATTTCTATGGCAATGAAAAATCTGTGACCGTGGAAAACGGCGGTGATTTCAAGATCGAGTTTGTCGACAAGAATGGGAAGGTGACCGCGTTCAAGGAAAAGCTGACCGCCTCCAAGGGTGAAATCCTTGATGGCACTTTCATGAGCAAAAAGGCTCTGCGTCAGTTTTACGCCGAGCAGATTGAAGACGCCAAGAATAAGGACCTGCTGCTCTCCCTGCACCTGAAGGCCACCATGATGAAGGTGTCCGACCCCATCATGTTCGGTCACGCTGTCTCCGTGTTCTACAAGGACGTGTTCGAGAAGCACGCAGACACCTTCAAGCAACTGGGTGTCAATCCCAATATGGGTCTTGGTGATCTTTACAAGAAAATCGAGTCCCTGCCGGAGGCCAAGCGGGCCGAGATCGAAGCCGATATCGCCGCTGTGTACGGCAAGCGTCCGAAACTGGCGATGGTTGACTCCGACAAAGGTATTACCAACCTGCATGTGCCTAACGACATTATTGTCGATGCGTCCATGCCGGTCGTGGTGCGCGACGGCGGCAAGATGTGGGGCCCCGACGGCCAACTGCATGATACCAAGGCCATGATTCCGGACCGTTGCTACGCCACGATGTATCGTGAAATTGTCGAAGACTGCCAGAAGCATGGCGCCTTCAATCCCGCCACCATGGGTTCGGTGCCCAACGTCGGCCTTATGGCCCAGAAGGCGGAAGAGTACGGGTCACACCCCACCACCTTTGAAATTCCCGCCGACGGAACGGTCCGCGTAGTCACTGCCGACGGCACGCTGCTGATGGAGCACCAGGTGGAAGAGGGTGACATCTGGCGGATGTCCCGTGTGAAAGATATCCCGATTCAGGACTGGGTCAAGCTGGCCGTGAACCGCGCCCGCGCCACCGGTGCACATGCCGTTTTCTGGCTGGACAAAAACCGGGCTCACGATGCACAGGTCATTGCGAAGGTTGAGAAGTATCTCAAGAATCACGACACGGCCGGACTTGAGATCAAGATCCTGCCGCCGGTTGAAGCCATGCGTTATTCGCTGGAGCGCATCCGCAAGGGTCTGGACACCATTTCCGTTACCGGTAACGTTCTTCGGGACTACCTGACCGACCTCTTCCCCATTCTTGAACTCGGCACCAGTGCCAAAATGCTTTCCATCGTGCCTCTGCTGGCGGGCGGCGGTCTGTTCGAAACCGGCGCGGGGGGCTCGGCTCCGAAGCACGTTCAGCAGTTCGTCAAGGAAGGGTACCTGCGGTGGGATTCTCTTGGTGAATTCTCGGCCCTTACTGCCTCCCTCGAGCATATCGGCGCCACCTTCAAGAACGACAAGTCCCTCGTGCTGGCCGAAACCCTTGATCAGGCCATCGCCAAGTTCCTTGACAACAACAAGTCGCCTGCCCGCAAGGTCGGTCAGATCGACAACCGCGGCAGCCACTTCTATCTCGCCATGTACTGGGCGGAGGCTTTGGCTGCTCAGACCAAGGATGCGGAACTCCAGGCTAAATTCGCTCCCATTGCGAAGCAGCTCCAGGAGAACGAGACCAAGATCAACGAGGAACTGATCGGCGCCCAGGGCAAGCCGGTCGATATGGGCGGCTACTATCACCCGGATGCAGCGAAGGTGGCCAGGGCTATGCGTCCGAGTGCCACCCTCAATGCGATTATCGACGCTATCTAGTGACGTAGGAAGTACACAATACCTGCTAAAGGAGGAAGATCAGTATGGCACGTAAGAAGATTGCTCTCATTGGTGGTGGCCAGATCGGTGGTGTGCTTGCTCAGCTCTGCGCTCTCCGTGAACTTGGCGACGTCGTCCTGTTCGATATCGTTGAAGGCCTTCCCCAGGGGAAATGCCTGGATATCGCCGAAGCTTCTCCTGTTGACGGTTTCGACGTCTGCCTGAAGGGTACCAACAGCTACGAAGACATTGCCGGAGCCGATGTTGTCATCGTGACAGCGGGCCTTCCCCGTAAGCCCGGCATGAGCCGCGACGACCTCATCGAAGTCAACTCCAAGATCATGACGTCGGTTGCCGAAGGGATCAAGCAGTACGCACCCAATGCCTTCGTGATCGTAATCTCCAACCCTCTGGACGCCATGGTTACCCTCTGCCAGAAGGTTACCGGTTTCCCCTACAGCCGCGTTATCGGTCAGGCCGGAGTACTCGACTCCGCCCGCTTTGCCACCTTCATCGCCTGGGAACTGGGCGTGTCCGTAAAGGACGTCACCGCCATGACTCTCGGCGGCCACGGGGACGACATGGTGCCGCTGGTTCGCTACGCCAGTGTCAACGGCATCCCGGTCATGGAACTCCTTGAGCGCAAGTATGGCAGCAAGGAGAAGGCCAAGGAAGTTATGGACGCCATGGTTAACCGCACGCGTCTGGCAGGCGGCGAAGTCGTTGCCCTCCTCAAGACCGGCTCCGCCTTCTACAGCCCCGCATCCAGCGCCATTGCCATGGCCGAGTCGATCCTCAAGGACCAGAAGCGGGTTCTCCCGACCTGCGCCTACCTCCAGGGCGAGTTCGGCGTCAATGGCTACTATGTTGGCGTCCCCTGTGTGCTCGGTGAGAAGGGTATCGAGAAGATCATCGAGTTCTCTCTCGATGCCGAAGAGCAGGCGATGATGGACAAGTCTGTCGCAGCGGTCAAGAGCCTCGTCGACAGTCTCAAGTAAGGCTTGGCACCCATTGATGCAGCAAGGCAAAGAAGGGCCCTGTGCCCTTCTTTTGCCTTATGGGGAGATGTTTGTGCATTCAGGCCGATTCCCCGTAGCAAGATAGATATGAAGAGTTGAAGTCGTATACGGTGTATGTTATATACGTATGAATTTTGTGCCGGTAACGGCCCCACTTCAGTAAAGGAGCGTATCTAGATGGAAAAACAGCTTCCAACGATTGAGATCATTGAGAAGTACTGCAAGGGGTGTCACATCTGTGTTGAATTTTGCCCCACAAAGGTACTGGAGATGAAAGGGTTCGTCGTGGCGGTAAAGAACCTTGAAGCTTGCATCAAGTGCATGCAGTGCGAACTGCGGTGTCCCGATTTCGCCATTAAGGTGACCCCTTAACTATTCTCGAGGAGGTAAGTGACGTGGCAAAAAAAGTAGCATTTCTACAGGGTAACGAAGCGGCCGCGCATGGCGCCATATACGCTGGGTGCAAATTCTTCGGTGGTTACCCGATCACTCCGTCGACCGAGGTCGCCGAGGTGATGTCGGCAGAACTTCCTAAAGTGGGTGGCAAGTTCATTCAGATGGAAGACGAAATCGGAGCCATGGCCGCCGTGATCGGCGCCTCCCTGACCGGTGTCAAGGTACTCACTGCAACTTCGGGTCCCGGTCTCTCCCTCAAGCAGGAGAACATCGGTTATGCATGCATTACCGAAGTACCCTGCGTCATCATTGACGTTATGCGTGGCGGTCCCTCCACCGGTATGCCTACCGGTCCTTCCCAGTCGGACATCATGTGTGCCAAATGGGGAACACACGGAGACCATGCCACCATCGCGCTCATGCCCGCTTCGGTTCAGGAGTGCTTTGAAATGACCGTCAAGGCATTCAACCTTGCCGAAAAATACCGCGTACCCGTTTTCGTCATGCCCGATGAGATCGTTGGTCACATGCGCGAGCGTATTGAGTTCCCCGAGCCGGGCGAACTGGAGGTGATTGACCGCGCTGCCCCGACCGTGCCGCCCGAGCAGTACAAGCCCTACGATACCCAGTTCGGCGATGTTCCTCCCCTGGCTGCGTTTGGGTCCGACTATCGCTTCCACGTGACCGGTCTCAACAAGATGGCTGATGGTTTCCCCACCACCAAGGCTTCTATCGTTCAGGCCGAGGAAGAGCGCCAGGTGCGCAAGGTTGAAGCAAACAAGAACGAAATCATGGAGTGGGAAGAGTTCATGTGTGATGACGCAGACGTGATCGTCGTCGCCTTCGGCTCAACCTCCCGGTCCGCACGTTTCGCCGTGAACGAGGCACGTAAGGAAGGCATCAAGGCAGGTCTTTTCCGCCTCAAGACCTTCTGGCCGTTCCCCGAGGAGCGGTTGCTCGAACTTTCCAAAAAGGTAAAGGCCTTCATTACTCCCGAGATGAGCCTTGGCATGTGCAATGGCGTCGTCAAGGGGTGCATCGAAGGCAACGCTCCTGTCCTCGGCATCTACCATGTGGATGGCGAACCGGTCAATCCCGGCGAAATCCTCAGCAAGATTAAGGAGGTCAAGTAATAATGGCTTTCAATTATGAGAAATACATCCGTCCGGGGAAACTGCCTCACATCTGGTGTCCCGGCTGTGGTCACGGCATCGTCATGAAGGGCCTCATCAGGGCCATGGATACACTCGGTCTCGATAAGAACAATACGGCGATCGTTTCCGGTATCGGTTGCGCTTCCCGTCTTCCCGGCTACATGGATTGCTGCACCCTCCACACCGCCCATGGCCGTGCTGCGGCATTTGCCACCGGCGTAAAGATGTCCAAGCCGGAAATGACCGTCTTCTGCGTTGGCGGCGACGGCGACGGCGTTGCCATCGGCGGCAACCACTTCATCCATGCCTGCCGTCGTAACATTGACATGACGTATATTCTGATGAACAACAAAATTTACGGCATGACCGGCGGGCAGTTCTCGCCGGCCACTCCGCACATGGCGAAAGCTTCCACCACCCCCTACGGCAACCCCGACCCGTCTTTCGACATCGCCAAGCTTGCCATCGGTGCCGGTGCAACCTTCGTGGCCCGCGGTACCGCGTTCCACGCCAACCAAATCGACAAGCTGATTGTCGAAGCCGTACAGCACAAGGGGATGTCGGTCGTTGAAATCCTCGACGACTGCCCCACCTGCTTCGGCCGTCGGAACAAGTACCGGTCGGTTGTCGAGATGATGAACCACCTCAAGGAAGTTGCCGTACCGGTCAAGGCCGCTGAGAAGATGACGCCCGAGCAGCTTCAGGGCAAGGTTCTCACGGGCGTTCTGTACAAGGAAGACAAACCCGAGTACTGCGAAGAGTATCGGAAAGTCATCGAGCGCGCCCAGGGCGGTGCCAAGTAAACCGAGCATAAAAGGAGATAGATACATGTCTGGAAGATATGAAATCAGGTTTTCCGGTGCCGGCGGCCAAGGGCTCATTCTTGCCGGGGTGATCATGGCCGAGGCGGCCTCCATCTACGACGGCAAGCAGGCTGTCCAGTCCCAGAGCTATGGCCCTGAGGCACGGGGAGGCGCTTCCAAGTCTGAAGTCATCATCTCGGATGGTCCGGTCGACTATCCGAAGGCTACGAAGTGCGATGCTCTGCTGGCTCTTACCCAGGAGGCATGTGACAAGTACTCCGCCGACCTTAAGGAAGGTGGGGTTCTTCTGATAGATTCCGACCTCGTCACCAAGCTGCCGCCGGGCAACTATCAAACGACTGCGTTCAATATCATCAATACTGCAAAGAACGATGTCGGTCGTGAAATCGTTGCCAATATCGTTGCTCTGGGCGCCATGGTTGCCCTGACCGGCGTCGTGTCCAAGGAAGCGGCCGAGAAGGCTGTTCTCTCGCGTGTTCCCGAGGCCTTTGTCGAGCTGAACAGAAAAGCGTTCCAGTTGGGCTTTGAGAAGGCACTGTCTGCAAAAAAATAGTATTTGTCCATGAGTGAACGACAAAGGCCCGGCGCGCGCGTCGGGCCTTTGTCGTTCATGGTCAAATCCCCATAATCCCTTGCGGGGCAAGACATTATGAGGTATAACGTACGCTAAATGACGGCGCGTTGACCTTTCTTGCCAGGAGTCCTCCATGACGCTGGAACTCTGCCGATTGTCGTTGCAGCAGACGCAGGAGCTCCTGAGACTCACTGATGCCACGCTCAAGGACATATGCTGCCGCAGGTTTTCCGGGGAAGAGCTCTACTCGGAGGCGATACGTCGGGTTCTCGGTGGCGGCGGCAAGCGCGGGCCGGAACGTATCTTTCTCCTCCTCGCCGGTTTTGGCGGCACGAGCCGAGGCTGGATATTTCAGCTTCAAGCCGGTGAGCTGGTAAGAACCTCCGATGAAATTCTCATGGACGCCGACTCGGTTTATTCACTGGGCCGCCTCGGTAGCGAGGTTCTCGTGTCGAACTGGCGCGAGAGCTTCGAATCGATTGAGCGCTATCAGGTAATCTTTCATCCCGACATTGTCAAGCGTATAGCCAAGCCCATCAGGAACTTTGTCGCGTGCCAGATCAGCGGTGAAAGCAATGGTGCGCTCTTTGCATTTAATTATGCCGGGGAAGCCACTGAGTACGACGGTGATGTGCTCCGCGGACTGTCGGTTGTCATCGGCTCCCTTGTCACGCTGTCGGCGATGGTCCGCGAAACCGAGCACGCCTTCATTTATACCATCGAGGCACTGGCGCGGGCATGCGAGGCGGCTGAGGAGAGTACGGGCGATCATATCGTGCGCGTGAATCGCTATGCTGGAGCCCTTGCCGCCCATATGGATCTTTCCCCCGACTTTGTTGAAGTGATTTCCTATTCGGCCCAGATGCACGACGTGGGAAAGATTCGGGTTCCGACGGCAATTCTTCTCAAACCCGGTCCCCTCGATGAGGCTGAGGAGCGCGTTATGCGGCTCCATCCGGAATTCGGGGAGCAGATTCTCGGTGATTCTCCCCGCTTGAGCGTGGCACGGGAGATTGCCCTGACTCACCATGAGAATTGGGACGGCAGCGGGTATCCCGGGGGCTTGCGCGGCGAAGCCATCCCGCTGGCCGGGCGAATCGTGAAGCTTGCGGATGTCTATGATGCACTCCGTTCCAGGCGCAGTTACAAAAATGCCTTAACCCACGCAGAAGCACGCAGTGTCTTCTTGAACGGCGATGAACGGATCACGCCGCGTAGTCATTTCGACCCGCGGGTTCTTGAGACGTTTTTCCGCATAGAGCATCTCTTTGAGCGAATCTACGAGAGTTCGCGCGACCCGCAAGCATAGGTTGCGCTGTTATTAACGTAACGCCGCACGTGCGTTTCTGGACCTCGAAACTTTAGCACGACAAAGGAGATCGGAATGTTTCTTCTTCCCAAAGGGAATCCGTTGTACGAGAACATTGCGGCGTCCAAGGTCAAGATTCCCGACATGTTTGAGAAGCTGAAAGGCAGCTCTTTTACCGGCTATCTCAATTTCACGTTTCCTTCTTCCATTGCCATTCTTTTTTTCGAGGCCGGAAAGCTGATCAGTGCCATGCTTGAGCAGGATGGGAAGAGACTCACCGGCTTCGAAGCCATTGCCGGCGTGTGCAACCAGATTTTCGGCGGCGGCGGCTCCTTGAGCGTGTATAAGCTCTCCAGGGATCTCACCATGTGTCTCCATGCGATGCTCCATGGAGATGTGCTGTACCAGGGGCAGGAGCTCAAGCTGATCGACATCAAGGGCTTGCTCGAAAAGATGAAGGCACAGCGTCTCAACGGTTGTTTGAGGATCTATACCGAGGACCGGACCGCCCTTATCTTTTACAAGGAGGGGGCGCCCCTCGGTTTTTTCCACGATGGTTCCCATGATATCGAGACATCCGCTTCCGAGTCACAGAAAATCGCCGGCCTGCCCGGGGCAAAGATTGATGTGTTGTCGACCAAGAGTGCTGAAGAGCTCATGCATTACGACCTTCTGGAAATGGTCAACATAGCCAAGCTCTGGGAATCGACCACTGCCCGTTTTTCATCCGAGCGGGAAAAGATCCGGAAAGAAGCGGAGGTTGTCGGTCAGCAGCATGCGGATGACGCGTTGAAGGAACTTGAAGACGATCTCAAGGAAGTGGCCATGGCCTACGTTGGCAAAATGGGGGCTTCGCTCGTGGAGAAGGAATTGAATGACCGCGGCGGACGCCGCGCCCTCACGGACGGTTCCCGGGCCGGTGCATTTCTTGCCGGCGTTGAAAAAGGGGCAAAGCTTCTGACCAGCATATCCAAGACCAGGGAGATGCTGGAGACCATGAAGAACGAGATCGCGGAACGGACGAAATCACTGCTGTGACAAGGCAATCGTTGGAGCGCTCGAGAGGGAACGATGGCAAACATATCAACCGTTGACCTGGTTCAGATCATCTTCTGGCTTCTGGCTGGATGCGTCAGCTTTTACTTCAGCATCGACAATGCCCGGGTCTGGACCAGTATCTCCATGGGCTTTTTCCTCATTTTCCTGAGCCAGCTCTATGTGGTCGAGAAGGCGCTGGATGCTCCCTGGACAGCGTATACCCAGTTGGAGGCAATCCATTATATCATCGGTACCGTCGCCATCATGGTCATGACCCATGGGTTTCAGGAGTATTATATCTTCAGCCGGACCCTTGAATTGGGAGGGAGCAAGCATGTCGTCTACCTGTCCATTCTCGGCGTACTCGCGGGATCGGTGGCCTTTGTCCTCATCAACCCCGAACCCCAGTATCCGGTGCTGCGCAACATCGCCATGATCGAAAACAGCACGTGGGTCTTCCTGTCGCTGGTAAATATCGACATGATCCGCAAGATTTACCTGCAGATTCGCGATTCGGTGATTGCCAACGGTTTTATCGCCTTTGGCGTTGTCTTTGCCGCACTCTTTCTGTGGAAGGGATCCGAATTGTACCTGCAGGTCTACAACTGGGACTATGACTGGCAGATCATCATGCAGAACCTGGGCATCACGTTGCCGGAGCAATTCATGGGGCGCCGCCAGTTTTCCCTGATGGTTCATGATGCGGCAGGGCTTGTCTCGGGGCTGACTGCCGGCGGCACGTTTTTGTACCTTCTCAGGCTGTTGCGCTGATCGTTGCTTCTGGCATTACCTGGAGAAAAGGGCTGGCAAAGCCCTTTTTTCTTGTGCGGGCAGCGTTACGGCGCGGGAATGCATGATACACTCCTCTCGGAGGCTGCGTGCAGGAATTCCTCGGCCAATACCTGGCAACCTACGGTTACGGAGTGCTCTTTGTCTGGACCTTCCTTGAGGGCGAGGCAGGGCTCATTCTTGCGGGCTTTCTTGCGTTCCAGGGGTATCTGGATATCGGGGGCGTCATCCTGACCGCCCTTGGGGGCGCGTTTGCCGGGGATCAGTTCTACTTTTACCTGGGGCGCTGGAAAGGGCCCTGGCTGTTGAAGGCGTTCACCCTAATCGCCCGCAAGTTCCGCAAGGCCCTCCGGCTCATTGAGCGCTACGGTACCTTTGTTGCCTTTGTTTCGCGTTACACCTACGGCTTCAGGATCATCCTGCCGATCATCCTCGGCATGACCACGTTTCCCGCCCGGCGGTTCCTCTGGCTGAACCTCTGCAGTGCTTCTCTCTGGGCCGTTGTATTTTCCTTGGCGGGTTATTTTTTCGGCAAGAGCGCTTCGCTCTTCGTGGAGGATGTGAGCCGGTATGAGTCGCATCTGCTGGCACTTCTGGCAGGGTTTGTCTTCTGCATGTGGCTGTTTCATCTGATCCATGCCCGCATGAGAAGAAGACCCGCCCGTGAACGGCTCAGGCGAATGAGGCAACGGGAGCTCGATTGATGGGAGGAATGAAGAACGATGTCGGATCATGAAGTGACCGGGGGCGTTTCCCTGAAAGAGCGGGTCGCCATAGTACTGGTGGAGCCGCAGAGCCCCGGCAATGTGGGTATGGTATGTCGCGCCATGAAGAACATGGGGCTCGGTGAGTTGCGTATCGTAAAGGGGTGTCGTCTCGATCACCCGGAAGCACTCAAGTTTGCCGTTTCCGCCCGGGACCTGCTGGAGCGGGCCAGAGTGTTCGAGTCCCTTGAGGATGCCCTCTCCGATACGGAACTGTCCGTGGCCACGACCCGCCGCCACGGCAAATACCGCCAGGAGATCTTTTCACCCAAGGAGATCGTGTCGAAGTTTGGCGCCAATCTTGCGGGGAACCGCGCCGCCCTCGTCTTCGGCCGGGAAGATAACGGCCTGACCACCGACGAGCTTTCCCTGTGCCGCTGGCACGCCACGATTCCCTCGTCAGAGGAGTACGGCTCCCTGAATCTGTCCCAGGCCGTGATGGTATTCTGCTACGAACTGTTCACCTCCCTGGGGGGCCGGACAGCGGTCGGCGAAGACCGTCCCCTTGCGGGGTTGGCCGAAACGGAACCCCTGTTCGAGCACATGGAGCGCACCCTGATGCGCATCGGGTATCTCAATCCCCAGAATCCCGCCCACCTGATGCGTTCACTGCGGCGCATCTTTGCGCGCTCCGAGCTGGATAGCCGCGAGGTGGCCATCCTGCGCGGGATGATGACCCAGATCGACTGGGCGGCCGACCAGTTCAAGGGAAAGAAGGGGGCATGACTGTCACGACCCTGCTTGGACTTACGGCGGGAATCCTCACGAGCGTGGCCGCCATCCCCCAGGTGATCAGAGCTTTCAGGACCAAACGGGTGCGCGACATTTCGATCTGGCAACCGGTGCTTCTTGTTACCGGCCTGTTCCTGTGGCTCGGGTATGGTCTGCTCCTGCGCGATCTCCCGCTCATTGCCGCCAATATCGTTTCGATCATCTGCAACAGCGCCGTGATCGTCATGAAAATGAGCTATGGGGGGGATGACAACCGGCCGGCTGATGATTATCCTTGAGAGTGGCATTATTCCAGGATGGTGGAGGACCCATGAAACGACTGGTGATGATGGTGACAGCGCTGCTCGGATTGTCGCTGCTTTCGGGCTGCGGCTACAACGTGATGCAGGCCAACGAAGAGGCGGTATTTGCCGCGTGGGGCGACGTGGAGGCGGCGTACCAGCGGCGGGCCGATCTCATTCCCAATCTGGTGGAGGTGGTCAAGGGGTACGCGAAGCATGAAGCTGAAACCCTGACGGCGGTGACCGAAGCCCGGGCCAAGGTCGGGTCCATGCAGGTGACCCGTGATGCCGTGAACAATCCGGAAACCCTGGCCAGGTTCCAGCAGGCCCAGGGGGAGCTCTCCAGCGCGCTCTCGCGGCTCATGGTCGTGGTGGAACGGTATCCGGACCTGAAGGCCAACCAGAATTTCCTCGATCTCCAGAACCAGCTCGAGGGTACCGAGAACCGGATCAATGTAGCCCGGACCCGCTACAACAAGGCGGTACAGGACTTCAATACCAGCATCAGAACCTTCCCCAACAGTCTTACGAACAAGCTGCTGCTCCACCTGGAGCGCAAGGAGCCGTTCAAAGCCGACGAAGGCGCCAAGGCCGCGCCTAAAGTGAAATTTTGACGAGGTCCCGGATCTCCGGTCTGAACATGAAGCGCCTGCTTCTCGCCATATGCATCATTCTGTTCCCGACGCTCGTTGCAGCACGCGACGTGCCGCAACTGCGCGGGTACGTGAACGATTACGCCGGACTCCTGTCTCCGCAGGGAGCACAACGGGTGGAGCAGATCCTGGCCGATCTCGAACGGAGCGATTCGACCCAGATCGTCGTGCTGACGGTACCCTCCCTGGAGGGCGACAACCTTGAGGAATTTTCCATCCGGGTGGCGGATGCCTGGCGGATCGGACAGAAAGGTACGGACAATGGTGCCATTCTTCTGGTTGCCCGGGCCGAGCGGAAGGTGAGGATCGAGGTGGGGCGGGGGCTCGAAGGGCGCCTGACCGACCTTGTCTCCGGACGGATCATCCGGGGCGAGATTACTCCCTATTTCAGACAAGGGGATTACGACGGCGGAATTCTGGCCGGCGTGTCCGCCATGGCAGCCGCGGTGAAGGGGGAGTATGCCGACGTTCCGCGCGACCTCAGGCAGGGGAAGAGGAGTGCTCCACCCATCATGGGACTGCTCATTTTCGTGGGGGTTGCCTGCGTCTTTCTCGGAGCGTTTTCCCGTATCCTCGGCGGTCTTGCCGGAGCTGTCGGGTTGCCGCTGGTTACCCTGCTTACCGTGCCGGGGCTTGGCCTTGTCTTGCTTGCCGGCCTTGCGGTGGCAGGATTCGTGGCAGGCCTCGCGCTCACCTCGCTGTTCGGCGGCGGTGGCAGGGGCGGAGGAGGCTTTGGCGGCGGCCCGTACCTCGGAGGTGGCTTTGGGGGAGGGTATGGCGGAGGCTGGTCGTCGGGGGGCGGTTTTTCCGGCGGCGGTGGCGGATTCGGCGGCGGCGGAGCATCGGGCGACTGGTGACGCGGGGTAATCAGGCATGAAGGCTGAAACGTTTTTTACGTCCGAGGAAAAGGAGCGAATCCGCCACGCCGTGGCATCAGCGGAAGCGGCCACCTCAGGCGAAATTGCGACCATGGTGGCGACTGACAGCGACAGCTACCGTGAGGCGGAAACACTTGGCGCAGTCCTTCTGGCCGGACTGGTGTCGATTGCCGTTGCCATGGGGCTCCACCATGTAACCATCTGGACGTATATCCCCCTTGTTTTCATTCTGTTTCCGGCTGCTCGGGCAGTCATGCGCCGGATACCGCGCCTGAAACTTCCCTTTGTCGGCAGGGCCCGCCTTGCCGAGGCCGTGCGTGAGCGGGCCGTGCGCGCGTTCTATGAGCGCGGGCTCTACCGGACCCGGGAAGAAACCGGCATCCTCATTTTCATATCGCTCCTCGAACGCAAGGTCTGGATCCTGGGAGACCGGGGGATCAACGCAAAGATACCGCCGGGCTTCTGGGAGGGGCTGGCCGCTGAATTGGCCCGGGGGATACGGCAGGGAAGGGGCTGTGATGCCCTCTGCGCCGCTGTTGCCGGGTGCGGGGCCGAACTGGCCCGGCATTTCCCGCGCCGGGCCGATGATGTGAACGAACTGGCGGATGACCTGATGACGTGAGGGTGGTCAAAGCATCTCCGCGGATTCGCCCGTGTGGCGCGGGCGCCGCAGAAGCAGCAGGAAAGGGATCACGCTGAGAAAGGCGATCCCCACGATCCAGAAGATCCGGTTGTAGGCCAGCATCCCCGCCTGTTTCTGAATCACACCGTAGAGTGCCCCAAGAGCAGCTTTCCCGGCGCTCACCCCATCCATTCCCCGGAGTTTCATCCCCTCCGTCAACATGCTGAGCCGTTGCTGTGCCGCAGGATTGTACGGTGTTACCTGTTCCACCAGGACGTTCTGGTAAAACTGGTGATACCGGGCGATGAGGGTGGCGGCAACGGCGATGCCCACGCTGCCGCCGATGTTGCGCATCAGGTTGAGCATGCCGGTGGCGTTGCCCATCTCTTCCCTGGGAATCGGCATGAGGGTCACGGTATTGAGGGGGACGAACAGCATGGCGAGCCCCACGCCGAGGACCACGCGCGGCCAGACGAAGTCCCAGTAGGATGCCTCCAGGGTGAACCGCTGCATGAGGAACATGGCGGTTGCTCCGATCAGAAGCCCTGCCAGAACCACCTTCCGGCCGTCGTAGCGTGAGATGACCGCCCCCACGAACGGCATGGTCAGCAGGGTGGCCACCCCGCCCGGGGCCAGGACCATCCCCGCCAGGGTTGCATCGTAGCCCATGAGCGTCTGGAGGAAGAGCGGGATCAGCATGATGGAGCTGTAGAGGCAGAACCCGATCATGAACATGATGAGATTGCCGGCGGAAAAGGAAATGTCCTTGAACAGGCGCAGGTTGACGATGGGGTGCTCGTGCCTGAGCTCCACATAGACGAGGAGCAACAGCGCACCTGCCGAGACGATGGATGCGCCGGTGATGAAGGATGAGTTGAACCAGTCGTCCTGCTGCCCCTTGTCGAGCACGATCTGCAGCGCCCCGAGCCCGACGGTCAGCAACCCCAGCCCCCACCAGTCGATGGACAGCTTCGAGCGGCGGAGATAGGGAGGGTCGAAGATGAAGTAGACCGCCATGATCACCGCCAGGATGCCGATGGGGATGTTGATGTAGAAGATCCAGCGCCAGTTCAGGTTGTCGGTGATCCAGCCCCCCAGGGCCGGGCCGATGATGGGGCCGAACATGGCGCCGATGCCGAAGATGGCATTGGCCATTCCCCGTTCCCTGGGCGGGAATGTTTCCATGAGAATCGCCTGGCTGCTTGGGATCAGGGCTCCACCCGCAGCGCCCTGGACTATCCTGAAGAAGATGAGGCTTGCCAGGTTGGGCGCGGCGCCGCAGAGAAACGAGGCAATGGTGAAGAGGGTGATGCAGGAGATGAGGAACCGCTTCCTGCCGAAGAGTCGCGAGAACCAGCCGGTCATGGGGAGGACCACGGCGTTGCTCACCAGGTAGGAGGTGAGCACCCAGGTGATTTCGTCGGTGCCGGCATTGAGGCTCCCCTGCATGTGGGGAAGCGCCACGTTCGCCACGGAGGTGTCGACGATCTCCATGATGGTCGGCAGCATCACCGTGATGGTGATGAGCCACTTGTTGACGGTTTTCGTGTCCGGTTCCACGTCTCCTGCCTTCTAGAACGGCCAGAGTCCGTGGAGGATGTCGCCCAGGGAGCGCTCCACATCCACCGACGGCACCACGCTCATGCCCACCCGCAACAGGTGGCCGGGATCGCTTGCCCTGTCCACGGCGATCTTGACCGGAACCCGCTGGACGACCTTCACGTAGTTGCCCGTGGCATTTTCAGGCGGCAAGAGCGAGAAGGCCGCGCCGGTTCCGGCCATGATGCTGTCGATCCTGCCCGAGAAGGTGCGGCCGGGATAGGCGTCAACCGTAAAGGTCACCTTCTGGCCCGGCTTCATGTGGGTAAGCTGGCTCTCCTTGTAGTTGGCAGTGATCCAGACGTCATCCAGGTCGACCACGGCCATGAGGGGCTGGCCCGCCTGGATCGTGTTGCCCGGCTCCACTGATTTGCGCGTGACGTAACCGTTGGCGGGCGCCAGGATTTTCGTGTAGGAAAGGTTGAGGGACGCCGTGGCGAGCTGGGCATCGCGCAGCGCCACCCGGGCTTCACGGCTGCCGTTCCCGGACAGGCCGATTTCGGCCTGTGCCTTGCGCATCTGCTCCTCTGCCTCGCGCACCTGGGCCGCCGCCACCCGCTTCGCCGTTTCGAGCCGGTCGAACTGTTCGCGGGGGATGACCTCCTTTGCCAGCAAAGCCGTGCCGCGTGTCAGGTCCAAGTCGGCCTGGGCCAGGCGCGCCCGGGCATGGTCGACCGCGGCACGCGCCGCTTCCACCTGGGCATAGTCGCCCGAGGTCTCGTTGCGGGCCATGGCAAGGGCTGCCGTGGCCTCGCTGACCCGGGTCCGGTAGTCGCTGGGATCCAGTTCCGCAAGGATATCTCCTTTTTTCACGGCCTGGTTGTCAGTGACATACACCACGGCGACCGTACCCGGCACCCGGGAGGACACCGCATGGATGTGGGATTCCACGAAGGCGTTGTCCGTGGCTAGGTACGTCATGCCGTGGACGAGCCAGCGCAGGCCGATCACCGCTCCAACCACGAACAGTATGAGCAGGACAATGCCCGCCCGTCTCCGCTTGCCGCCGCTCCCCTTGCTCTGTGGCGCCGGCTGGGCCGACGGGATTTCCCGGGTTTCTCCCCGGTCCGGTAGTTCCTGTTCCGTTGTCATGCCTACAGTTCTCCCATTGCTTTGCTGACACGGGCCTTGGCGACCTGGAAGTCGAAGACGGCCCGGTGATAATCGGTCTTGATCTGGGTAAGCAGTGTCTGGGCGTCGAGCACATCGGTGGCCGTGCCGACCTGGGCCTGGTAGCGGTCCCGGTTGATCCTCAGGTTTTCTTCTCCTTGGCGGATTGCCGTTTCAACGCTCTTGATCCGCTGTTCCGCCACCCGGGCATCGTTCAGGGCAGTGGCAAGCTCGAGCCGGACCTGTTCCCGCGCCAGTCGCAACGCATCGCGGCTTCTGGTGAGGCGTTCGACTGACTGCCGGTGTCTGGATTCCGTGGAGAACCCTTCGAAGAGGTTGATCTTCAGCCCCACGGTTGCGGCATAGATTGCCTGTTCGCGCACCTTGCTGTTCTCCACGTAGTCGATGCCCGCCTTGGCATAGAGCTCGGGGTAGTAACCGCTCCTGGCCTCGGAAACTTCCGCATCGGCGGCGTCCGCGCTTCGCGCCAGGGCAGCCAGTTCGGGACGGGTGGCAAAGGCGCGTTCCTCGGCCCCGGCAGTATCGGGCATGGCGGATTCGGTCCCCTCCTCAAGCTCGTCCCGCCGGTCGAGCGGTCTTCCGGTCAGGTGATTGAGGTACATCCAGCGGTTTTCGAGCCGGTTGGCCGCCACCAGGCGCTTCTGGGTGCTTTCCGCCAGTCTGACCTGGGCCTGGAGGAGGTCGTTGCGGGTGACCACCCCCTGTTCAAAGAGATTGGTGGCGATCCGCAAATGATCGGTGCGCTGGGCCACTTCCTCCTCGGCGGTGCCGAGGAGGCGCCGTGCTTCGAGGATGCCGAAATAGGCCTCGACAACCTGGAGGAATACGTCTTTTTCGGCCCCGGCGTACTGCTGGACAGCCGCCTCGTGGAGGAGGGACGCCCGCTGCCGGCGCGAGGCGGTGCGGCCGAAGTCATAGATGGTCTGGGTCACGGAGAGGTTGAAGAATCCATAGGTTCCGTCCTGGGTCTCGATGCTGCCCCTCTCGCCGAAATTGACCGCCTGGGGCTTTGCCTGGAGGGTGTACCCGCCCTGGAAGTCCACGCGCGGGAGGAAGCCGCTCCGGGCCTGGGTGATCGCCTCCTGCGCGATGAGGCGGTCGGAGGCCGTTACGGCCAGGGAGTAGTTGTCGGCCGCGGCCAGATTCAGGCATTCCGTGAGTGAAAGCGCGCCGGCCGTGCCCGGAGTCGCTGTCCAGAGCGCAAGGATCAGGAGAGGAATGCTACGGATTGGTAGTGGTTTCATGGCGATTCTCCGGGGCGGTCCTGATTTTTTCCAGGAGATGATGCAGACTGTTCCGTTCGTCTTCCGATAGGGGAGCGAGAAAGAGGGCAAGCACCTCCGCCGCAGTGGCGCAGAGTTCGCGTTCGAGTGTCATGCCCCGTTGGGTGAGGCAGATGCGATAGGCGCGGCGGTCTTCGGGGTGGGGCTGCCGCTTGACCAGACCGAGCTTTTCGAGCCGGTCAACGAGACCGCCGATGGTGGTCCGGTCAATGAGGGTCTTCTGGGACAGGGCCGTCTGGGATTGGCCATCTTCTTTCCAGAGAAAGGCAAGGACGCTGAACTGCGGAGGGGTCAGGCCGTAGGGATCCAGTTGGTCCTTGAACAACGCAAAGCCCCGCTGATAAGCCTTGGCAAGGTGGAAGCCGATACTGTTCTCAATGTCGTACATGCTGGCATCCGATCGCTGCGTACAATGACAATCATTGTACAGATAATCAGTATACTGTCAATGCGTGCCTGGGCTGTCGATGTCTGCTTGGCAGTGCAGGGGAAGGCTGTTAAGGCTGTTGCCGAACCGGTGCAGTCAGGGCTGAGGCTTCGGGTGGGCTGGCCAGTGCCGCAGTTGGCGGCGCATTATTGGTCGGGGCTGGTTGGGGCGGTTCCGGTGCGCTGACCGGGGGAAGAAGTGCAAGGGCCGGTGCGGCAGGACGGTAGAGCCTGCGGTATATCTCCGCAAATGTCAGGACTTTTTTTACGTACTCGCGGGTTTCGTAGTAGGGAATGTTCTCGATGAATTCGTCTTCGCGCAGGCCGGCAAGGGAGCGCCGCCACCGGTCCACCGGCCTGGAGCCCGCATTGTAGGCCGCCACGGCGGAAACCACATTGCCGTTGTACTGCTTGAGCAGGTCTTTCAGGTGTCTGACTCCGAGGCCGACATTGAAGGCTGGGTCGGTGAGGCGCAGGGAAATACCGGTGGAGGTGGACGAACCATTGACCATGCCCTTGGCAGTGGACGGCATGAGCTGCATGAGTCCCACCGCGCCGACCGGCGAGAGGGCAACGGGAGAGAAGCCGCTTTCGGCCTTGATGAGACCGAAGATCAATTCTTCAGGGATAGTGTGGCGGTTTGCCTCGGCTGCGACCGACTCACTGAAGCCGCGGGGGTAGAGCAGCCCCCAGGTGGTCGCCGTATCGCCGTCCATGCGGCGGGGCTGCTCCCCGCGCAGGGCCGCTGCCGCGGACGAATAATCATCCATCTCCAGGTAGAGGCGGGCGATGCCCAGGAGCCCCTTGCCCCGCAACGAGCCGTTTTTGCGGGCAATGGAGAGTTCGCTCCTGGCCTGATCATGGAGTCCCATGGCGATAAGTGCTCGTGCCCGTTCGTGTCCGGCAGGCGGGGCGATGATCTGGCGCGGGTCGTGCACTATCAGGGGCATTGCCTCTTCCTGCGGTGCCGGGGCGGTCGCCGTGAAGGTGTAAAAGGAAAAGGGGAATTCCTCTGCAAGCATGGCAAGACTTTGCCGGGCCACGGCCTCTTCGCCCATGCGCTGCAGGGAACGTCCGTGCCAGTAGAGTGCCCGTTCGCGGTAGTCGGCAGAGGCGGTCAGAAGCCGGAATGACTCCGCGGCGGAGCGATAGTCTCCGGTATTGTAGCGGGCCCAGGCAGCTTCCCACAATGCCCGCGGCTTGAGTTTCGTCCCGGGGTAGGTTGTCAGCAGTTTTTCCAGGACTGCCAGTTGATCGGCGTACCGCCCCTGGAATTTGCGGACAAATGCCGCCTCCAGCAGCGCATTGTCCGCAAACTCCGACGAGGGGGCCGACTCCGTCAGCTTGAGAAAGCCGAGAAATGCCTCGTCATCGTTACCGGCTTTGTCCTGGGCCCGGGCGAGCAGGAAACGGGCTTCGTCGGCAATCTCCCGTTTCGGCTCGCGCTCGATGAGGCCGGAGAACGTGCGTGCAGCATCTTTGTACCGTCTCAGTTTCAAGAGAGTCTCACCCGTCTTCAGTGCCACGCGGTCGTTGAAAGCGGCGGGCTGCTCCTTGGAGGGGATGGCACTGAAGACGGCAAGGGCGCGTTCGTACTTGCCGAGATTGTAGAGCGTAGTCCCCCGCTTGAGGAGTTCGTCGGGCGTTGGCGGAACGGCAGGGAATCCGAGCGCTTCGAGTCGCTTGAGTTCCTGTTCCGCGGTTTCAGCCACGGGCGATGCCGGATAGGCAAGCCAGATGGCGCGCAACTCCTGGACCGCCCGGCGTGGGTCGTCAAGTCCTTCGCGGCACAGGGCCGCTTTCAGGGTGGCGGTGACTGAGTCGGTTCCCGATGGGTACAGCTCAATGAATCGTATATACGAGGCAAGGGCCTGCCGGTACTCTTTGCGGGCGAACAGGGCATCCGCGAGGAGCATCCGCGCCTTCCGCAGGGTCGGGCTTTCGGGCCAGGTGCCCACGAGCCGTTGCAGCGCTTCTCCTGCCTCGTCGTAGCGGGCCGCGGCCATGAGCGCCTCCGCCTGCCAGAACAGTGCGTAATCGGCCAGCAGTGGAAGATCCTGTGCCGCAGCGCCAAGAAGTTCCGAGGCTTCGGGCCACTGTTCCAGACGACGGGCTGCCACGCCGTCCAGGAAGGTCCGCTCGGGTGATGGCGGGACGGTGCGCAGCTCGTCGCGCACACCGCGATAATCTTTATCCTTCATGCGAAGTGCTGCATTGCGGAGCGGTGCATCAGGGGCCGGAGCCATTGGTTGCGCAAAAGCTGACACCGCTAATACGAGACAAGCGAGGGGAGCAATAAGGAGTCTGGTGTACATATCCTGCAAACCTCGTGGGGCACGGCGGACAGGTGGCGCCACGCCGGTGAGTGGCATGAAAAACGCCGGCCCCGAACCGCCGGCCGGCGTCAACGGATTAAATAGTACCCGCAAGGGGGCGGAAAATGCAAAGGGTTTTTCAGTGATTGCGCCCGTATACGGATTGACTTTGCCGTGAAACTGCATGCATAGTAGCCGTGGCGTACAGCCCGGAGAGGGGACGGATGATGAAACGGAAACGGGAGGAGGTCCTCGCGTTCATCCGCGAGCAGGGGGGCAGCACCCCCTTCAGGGACATGATGCAGGCCTTCGGCGTGACCAAGGCCCATCGGCTGGGATTCAAGCAGTTCGTGGACCAACTGGTGTCGGCGGGCGATCTGGTGAAACAGCGCGGCAACCGCTACGCCGTACCGTCGGAGGAAACCGTCGTCCGGGGGCGCCTCGTCACCCACCGCGAGGGATACGGCTTCGTGGCCCCCGAGGGGGGAGGAGACGACGTCTACGTCCCGGCCCGATACCTGGGGGGAAACCTCCACGGGGATGTGGTTGAAGTCCGGGTTGAATCCTTTAAGCGTGGAGGGAAGAAGGAAGGGCGGATTATCCGGACCATCGAACGGGGACTCAAGCGGATCGTCGGCCGATTCGACACCGCCGGCGGGGTGGGGTTCGTTCAGCCGGACGACACCCGCATTACCCGGGATATCGCGGTTCCCCAAAAAGCATGGGCAGGAGCCCGTAGTGGGCAGGTGGTAGTGGCGGAGCTTACGGCCTGGCCCACGGAGCGGAAAAAAGCGGAGGGGCGCATCGTGGAGGTGTTGGGCTTTCCCGACGACCCCGAGGTGGAGGTCCTCACCATCATCCGCAAGCATGACCTTCCCTTTGAATTTCCCGTAGACGTACTGACCGAGGCCCGTTCCACGCCCCAGCAGGTGCGCAGGGGGGACCTGGCCAAACGGGTGGATCTGCGGGAGCGGCTTACCGTCACCATTGACGGTGAAACGGCCCGGGATTTCGACGACGCGGTATCCGTGCAGCGGGAAAAGGGGGGCGACATCCGGCTCTGGGTCTCCATCGCCGATGTGTCCCACTACGTGAAACCGGGATCTGCCCTGGACCGTGAAGCCTACCTGCGGGGAACCTCTGTCTATTTCCCGGACCGCTGTATCCCCATGCTGCCCGAGGAACTTTCCAACGGCATCTGTTCGCTCAATCCCCAGGTGGAGCGCCTGACGCTCACGGCCGAGATGCTGTTTACCCGCAACGGGGCCATGAAAGCTTCGTCGTTCTACCCGAGCGTGGTCAGGAGCGCCGCACGGCTCACCTATACGACGGTCCGCAAGGTGCTCGTGGACGGCGATCCGGAGGCAATCAGGGCCAACCGCCACCTGGTAGACGACCTGGAAGTAATGAAGGAGTTGGCGCTACGCCTCATGGAAAAGCGGAAGAAACGCGGCAGCATTGATTTCGATCTGCCCGAGCCGCAGATCGTCCTGGATCTCCAGGGGGAGATGGTGGATATCGTCCGGTCCGAGCGCAACCTGGCCCACCGGATCATTGAAGAGTTCATGCTGGCGGCCAACGAGGCGGTGGCGTCCCATATCGAGGAGCGGGGTGTTCCCTCCCTCTATCGGGTTCACGAGCCGCCCGACCCGGCCAAGCTGACCGATTTCCAGGAGTTCATCTTCAATTTCGGCTATGTCTTCCGGATGGATGGCGACCGGGTCGACCCCCACGAACTCCAGCGGCTCATCGACGAAGCCGAAGGAAAGCCCGAGGAGCGGATGATCAACGAGGTGCTCCTGCGGTGCATGAAGCAGGCCCGCTACAGCCACGAAAACCTGGGGCATTTCGGCTTGGCGGCCCGTTGCTACACCCATTTCACCTCCCCCATCCGCCGTTATCCCGATCTGGTTGTGCACCGCATTCTCAAGGACATTCTCGCCGGGGCCGTGACTGAGAAGGAACAGGAACGCCTGGCCGCCGCCCTGCCGGAGACGGCCGAGCAGACGAGTCGCCGGGAGCGTCTCGCCATGGAGGCTGAGCGGGAGATCGTGGCGCTCAAGAAGGCCCAGTTCATGAAAGAGCGGGTCGGCGAAACCTTTGAGGGCTATATCACCGGGGTGAGTTCCTTCGGATTTTTCGTAGAACTGATCGATCTGTTTGTCGAGGGGATGGTTCATGTCTCTACCCTGGCCAACGACTTTTACCGTTACGAGGAGAAACGGCATTCGCTGGTGGGGGAACGGACAAAGGAGACCTTCCGGATCGGCGACAGGGTAAGTGTTCTGGTGGCCGCGGTGAGCATTGAGCGGCGGCAGGTGGAGTTCGTTCTCGCGGGGCTGCACGAAGCCCGGCCGGGCTCGGCGGCAAGGGCGCCGGCAACGGAGGAGTATCCACGGATACCGGTCAGGGGGAAGCGGCCCAAGGCCGGTCAGGTTTCCCGGGGCTCGGGGGGGGCGGCCGGCCGTGGCGCCGGGGAGAAGCGTACCGGGGGCAAAGGCGGACGGCGCAAGCGGTGACATTTCCCGGACATGCCATCCGTCCGCTTTACTCACGTTGTCACGCTGTGCTACTGTCTATCGGTTACACCACGCACGTCAAGGTAGAGGTGACATGTCAGAAGATAATCAGAAGGTCCTGCCGTTCCTCGAGCATCTGGTGGAACTGCGCAAGCGGCTTATCATCATCATTGTGGCGGTTGTGGTGGGCATGGGGTTCGCCTGGAACCTCTCGAACGGCCTCCTCCATTTTGTTACAAAGCCGATCACCGGCGAAACCTACCTGACCGATATCAAGAAGCAGGTTTATCAGGAGGTGGGCAAGCGTTTTCCGGCCGCATACAAGCAGTTCGAGCTGGAAAAGGCGATGAACGCGGCACCCAAGGAGCGCAAGCTCAATTACAGCGCCCCCCTTGAGCCCTTTTTCGTCCAGTGCAAGATATCGGTTATTGCCGGATTCATCCTTGCGCTACCCGTTGTGTTTTACCAGCTCTGGCTTTTCATCGCACCGGGGCTCACCCGGAAGGAAAAGCGGATGGTGGTGCCCTTCGTGACCGTAAGTACGGTGAGTTTCTGCGTGGGAGCGCTCTTTTTCCTGGTGGTCATCTGGCCGGTCATCATCAATTTTTCCCTGTCCTATGAAGCGGAGGGGCTCAACAGCCTCTTCAACATGAGCGCGTACATCAACTTCTGCCTCCGGCTGATCCTGATGTTCGGCCTCATCTTCGAGTTGCCGATCCTGATGCTGCTTCTGTCGCGCTTCGGGGTCGTCACCTATGCGTTCCTTGCCCGCAACCGCCGCTACGCCCTTCTGGCAAGCTCCATTGTGGCCGCCTTCCACGCCGACCTCATCACCATGTTCGTCATCATGGTGCCTCTCTACCTGATGTATGAAATCAGCGTCTGGCTCGTTCTTCTCTTCGGCAAGAAAAAGCCGGTGGAGGCAGTGGCCGGCGAGGGGCCGACCGGCGCCGCATCATGAAGATCTTCCGGAGCATTGACGAAATTCACGCGTCACTGCCGAACCCGGTGGTGACCATTGGCAACTTCGACGGCGTTCACCTCGGGCACCGCGAGATATTCCGGCGGGTCAAGCGTGAGGCTGCGCGGCTGGGCGGGGTTTCCATGGTGATCACCTTTACTCCCCACCCCCTCAAGGTCCTGGGACTCCGGAAAGAACTGCGCCTCATCAATACCTATGCCGAGAAGGAGCTTCTCATCGAAGCGTCAGGGATCGATTGTCTTCTGACGATCCCCTTTACCGCCGAATTCGCCGCCATCAGCGCCGAACGGTTCGTGGGCGAAATCCTCGTGGGACGGATCGGGGTGAAGAAGCTCGTCATCGGCTATGATTATGCCTTTGGCAGGAACCGTGAAGGCGATGTGGCCATGCTCCGGAGGATGGGCGAAGCGCACGGCTTCGAGGTGGACGTGCTCGATCAGATCGCCAGCGGCGGGACGGTATACAGCAGCAGCGCCGTACGGCGCGTGATCGCGGCGGGCAATGTCCGTGAGGTGGTCAGCCTGATCGGCCGGCACTATTCAGTGGGAGGAACGGTGGTTCACGGCCGCCGGCGCGGGAAGGACCTGGGGTTCCCCACGGCCAATCTCCTGACCGAAAAGGAATTGATCCCCGCCGCCGGGGTCTACGCCGTCAAGGTGCGAGTGGACGATACCATCCGGGACGGGGCCTGCAACATCGGCAATAATCCCACCTTCGGCAATGAAGAGGTGACCATCGAGGTTCATATCCTCGACTTCGACGGCGACCTCTACGGCAAGGAAATCCGCGTGTATTTCGTGGATCGGGTCCGTGAGGAGCTGCGCTATCCCGATCTCAATGCCCTCAAGGAGGGAATCAGCAGGGATGTGGCCCGGTGTCGCGAGATCCTGGCCGGCGTCTCCATCATCGAATACCGCGACTATCTCGGCGGTGATGCGGCGTGAGAAGGGTGCCGGGCGACCGACGTTTCTGGCTCGGAATCGGGATCAGTGTGTTTTTTGTGGCGCTGCTGGTGCGCTCGGTGGATGGGCATGAGCTTCTGCGTGCGTTCCGGGGCATCCATGCCGGCTACGTGGTCGCGGCGGTGGCCGTTACGCTCCTGAGCTACCTCGTCCGTGCCCTGCGCTGGAAGTATCTCCTCTCTCCCCTGGGCGAAACCCGCTTCGCCAACCTGTGTTCCGCCACCCTCATCGGTTACATGGCCAACAACCTGCTGCCGGCGCGACTGGGAGAGTTCATCCGGGCCTGGGTGCTGGCCAGGCGTGAGGAAATGGAGCCGGGATCGGTGTTCGCCACCCTGGTTCTCGATCGCCTGACGGATGGCTTCACGGTGCTTCTCTTTCTGCTCGCAACCCTGTTCACGCTTCAGCTTCCGGCGGGAAGCGAGGCAATCGGGCAGGGGCTCGTGATCGGCGGGTACATGATGCTCGGCCTGTACGCTGTGGTGGTTGTGGCGCTCGTGCTGCTCAAAAGGAAGACCGCGGCATCGCTCCGGTTTCTCGAGCGACTGCTCCGCCCCTTTCCGGCACGGTTGGCGGAACGGGTCATTCCGCTGGTCGGCTCCTTTCTCGGCGGGGTAAGGATTTCGCCCCGTCCGCGGGAGTGGTGGGCGGTGGGGAGCACATCCGTGGCCATCTGGGTCCTGGCGGTAATCCCCGTGGACCTGGTCCTGCGAGCCTTCGGCTTTTCCTTCCCGTTCGCCGTTTCCCTGTTCATCCTGGTCCTGCTGGTCTTTGCGGTCATGGTGCCGGCGTCGCCGGGATATGTGGGAACGTACCACGCCGCGTGCGTCTATGGCCTGCTGGCCTTCGGAGTTCCCCGCGAGACGGCCTTGAGCGCGGCCATCGTGATTCACGGCATCAACTATGTTCCGGTCATTGCCGTGGGTATTGCCTTTCTCTGGAGGGAAGGCCTTTCCCTCAAGGCGCTGCGGTGCAGTGGGCCCTTGCCGGGGGCCGGGACCCCTTCAGGGGGGAAATGAGATTCATGGAGAGGTTCTGATGCGCGCATCCCAATCCGCCATTTTTCGTCGGATCGACCCCTTTGCCGTCCTGTCGTTCACCATACCTCTTGCCGTTTATTTGCTGACTCTCGCCCCGTCAGTGACGTTTTTTGACAGCGGCGAGTTCATAACGGCCATCCATTCCCTGGGCACGGCCCATTCGCCCGGCTATCCCCTGTTCGTCAATTACGGCAAACCATTCACCTGGCTTCCCTTCGGCACTATCGCTTTCCGGGTCAATATCGCCACGGCCGTTTCCGCGTCAGCGGCCTGCTTTGCCGTCTATTTCCTTACGCGTCATCTGCTGAAGCGGGAAGAGCTGGTTCCGGATCTGCGTTTTTCGGATACCTTTGCCAGGGGGTGCGCACTGGCCGCGGCCCTTGCCTTTGCCTTTTCCGCGCGGCTCTGGCTCCAGTCGAACCACGACAAGCCCTATCCCCTGGTTGCCTTCATGGCAGCCATGGTCTTTTATCTTCTCGTCACCTGGCGCGAGCGCTACGATGAGGGAGAGATGCGGCCGTCCCACATCTACCTGGGGGCATTCATCTGCGGTCTCGCCACGGGCGCCCATCAGACCATAGTGCTCATGCTGCCGGCCTATGCGTGGCTGATCCTTTCCAAAAACTGGCGTTTGGCGGCAAGGGTGAAGGAGCTTGCTCTCACGGTCGCCTTTGGTCTCATGGGGTTTGCCATTCAGCTCCACATGCCGATCCGTGCCCTGCGCAACCCCCTGCTCAACTGGGGAGATCCCCGGACTCTCGACCTGTTTCTCTGGAATTTTCTCCGCAAGGGATATCCGGTGGAGCCGCCGGCCCGGAACTTGGCCCTTGCCTGGCAGCAGCTTTCCGCTTTCAACCTCCCGCGGGAGTTCACGTGGGTCGGGCTTGCGCTGTTGCTGGTGGGGCTTTTTGCCTTTCTCATGCGGCGCCGGGACGAAATCATCGCCTACCTGCTCGCCATTGCCTGTTCGCTGCTGGTTATTGTCGGCTATTTCAATACGCCCGGCGATCTCATCTTTCTCACCGAGGAGTTCTTCACCCCGATCTACCTCCTTTCGGCCGTGTTCATCGGCCTGGGGCTCTTTACGCTGCTGCGGCTGGCGCTCAGGAACAATCCGGTGGAGAAACTGCGATCGGTGCCGATAAAGCTTATGGCGGGACTGCTGCTCCTTGTGCTCCCCTCGGCCATCTGCGCCATGAACTACTACGAGAACGATCAGCACGAGAATTATGTGGCCTTCGATTACGCCACCAATACCCTGCGCTCCCTCTCGCCGGACGCGGTTCTCTTCACATGGGGCGACAGCGGTGCCTTTCCCCTCTGGTACCTTCAGGGAGTGGAGCGGATGCGCGAGGATCTGGACCTCCTGCACACGCCCCACCTGGTTTTTGATTGGTATCTTGACGCCTTTCCCCACCTGTTCGGCAGGAGCGTGCTCCGGACCGTGCCGGAGGGAAAGCAGTCGGCTGAAGCGGCTCTCAAGCTGGCCGTGGCGGAACAGATTGCCAGCAGGCCGATATTTATAGATTTTTCAACGCGTTACTCCCTGCCGTTTGCCGAATACGGCCTGAAGCAGCGCGGCATCTGTTATCAACTGATCAATGACGGCGGATCCGTCCTCCGGCCGCCCGATCTGTCAGTGTGGAGGCTCTATGCCTCACGGGGATACACGAGCCAGATGGGCTTCAGGGACCTGGACACGGGCAAGGCGATCCTCATTTACGCCAGTTGCCGCATGGAGGCCGGAGAAATACTGCTACGCATGGGCTACCGCCAACAGGGAGCGGAGGAGTTGCGGGCCGCCGCGGCCATAGCCCCCGAGTTGCGGGCACAGGTGGAACAGGTGCTTGCGGCCTATGGAGCGAGGTAATCATGCCATTTACGGGTGCTACCAGGGTACTGGGGATTATCGGTCGGCCGGTGTCCCATTCGCTTTCGCCTCTCATGCAGAATGCGGCGCTGCAAGCCATGGGGCTCGATTACGCCTACGTTCCCTTTGCCGTTGAGGAGGACCGCCTGGCCGACGCGGTGAGGGGATTGGCGGCACTGGGCGTTGTCGGCTTCAACGTGACCATTCCCCACAAATCAGCCATCCTGCCGTTGTTGAACCGGCTCTCGCCGGAAGCCGGGCTGATCGGCGCCGTCAATGTCGTAAAACGCGAAGGGAGCGAGCTGGTCGGATACAACACCGACGGAACGGGCTTTATTCACTCCCTGCGCCAGGATCTCGGTTTTGATCCGGCCGGGTGTCGGATTCTCGTCATGGGGGCAGGTGGCGCCGCCCGGGCCGCAGTTGCATCGTTGGCCGGTGCAGGGGCGGCATCGGTGGTTATCGCCAACCGGAGCATCGCCAGGGGGGAAGAACTGGCGGAGGCGTTCGGGCGGCACTTTGTCGGCACACAATTTGCTGCAATTTCCCTCGACCCTGAGAACCTGAATCGGTGCGTTCAAAATTTTGACCTGCTGGTGAATACCTCTTCCGTGGGCATGGGGGGGACCGCTTTCCCGGGCATGGATCTCTCCCGCATGGGTTCCCACGGTGCCGTGTACGACATGGTCTATGTCCCCGCTGTCACCCCCCTGCTCGCCGAGGCTGAGCGTTGCGGCATACGCTGCGCCAACGGCATCGGCATGCTGGCGTCCCAGGGGGAGTGCGCACTGGAAATCTGGACCGGAGTGCGGCCTCCCGAGGGGCTCATGAAAGGGTGTCTCATGGCGGCGTTGATGGACTAACTACTTATTGACATTGGATTTTTAACGAC
Organism: Geobacter sp. PheSNFMC; assembly: GCF_059620965.1. Taxonomy (NCBI): domain Bacteria; kingdom Pseudomonadati; phylum Thermodesulfobacteriota; class Desulfuromonadia; order Geobacterales; family Geobacteraceae; genus Geobacter; species Geobacter sp. PheSNFMC. The sequence continues at coordinate 17,785 of NZ_JCAMRN010000003.1, read as the reverse complement.
CTATGATAGTTTTTTTGCCAATGTGCCGGAGAGTCTATGCAGGCTAGCAGACTGGGAGAACTCCTGGTTCGAAATAACATCATCACCAAGGAACAACTTGCCAAGGCACTGGACGAGCAGCGAACCTCCGGCGGCCAGCAGCGCCTTGGTTCCATCCTCGTCAAGAACGGCCTTGTCACCGAGCCCGATCTCACCACGTTTCTCTCCAAGCAGTACGGCGTTCCCTCCATAAACCTGAGCGAATTCGAAGCCGACATGGCAGTGGTGAAGATCATCCCCGCTGACGTGGCCCAGAAGTATCAGATCGTCCCGGTGAACAGGGCCGGCTCGACCCTGATCATCGCCATGGCTGACCCGTCGAACATCTTTGCCATCGACGACATCAAGTTCATGACCGGCTACAACGTGGAGGTGGTCGTCGCTTCCGAGTCGTCCATCAAGACCGCCATCGACAAGCACTATGACCAGTCCGCGTCCCTGGCGGACGTCATGAGCGACCTGGAGATGGACGATCTGGAGGTCGTCGGCGAAGACGAGGAGGTGGACGTCTCCTCCCTCGAACGGGCCACCGAGGATGCGCCGGTCGTAAAGCTCGTGAACCTGATCCTCACCGACGCGATCAAGAAGAAGGCGAGCGATATCCATATCGAGCCCTACGAGCGGACCTTCCGGGTGCGCTACCGGATCGACGGCGTCCTCTACGAAGTCATGAAGCCCCCCCTGAAGCTGAAGAACGCCATCACGTCGCGGATCAAGATCATGGCCGATCTGGATATCGCCGAACGGCGGCTTCCCCAGGACGGCCGCATCAAGATCAAAATGGGTGGCGGACAGGACATGGACTACCGGGTGTCGGTCCTGCCGACCCTGTTCGGTGAGAAAGTGGTTCTGCGGCTCCTGGACAAGTCGAACCTCCAGCTCGACATGACCAAGCTGGGCTACGAGCCCACCGCGCTGAGCTACTTCAAGGATGCGATTCACAAGCCCTTCGGCATGGTGCTGGTGACCGGACCCACGGGGAGCGGCAAGACGGTTTCTCTCTATTCGGCGCTTGCCGAACTCAACAAGACCACTGAGAACATCTCCACTGCCGAGGACCCGGTGGAGTTCAACTTCGCCGGCATCAACCAGGTGCAGATGCACGAAGATATCGGTCTCACCTTTGCCGCCGCGCTCCGCTCGTTCCTGCGCCAGGACCCGGACATCATCATGATCGGAGAGATCCGGGACTTCGAAACGGCCGAGATCGCCATCAAGGCAGCTCTCACCGGCCACCTGGTCCTCTCGACCCTCCACACCAACGACGCCCCGGCCACCATCAACCGGCTGTTGAACATGGGGGTCGAGCCGTTTCTGGTGGCCTCGGCGGTGAACCTGATTACCGCCCAGCGCCTCGCCCGTCGGGTCTGCTCCGAGTGCAAGGCGGTGGAGGAGATTCCGGTTCAGGCCCTGATCGATGCGGGCGTTCCTCCCGAGGAAGCTCCCGAATACGTCTGCTATCACGGCGCCGGTTGTGCCAAGTGCAACAACACCGGCTACAAGGGACGTGTCGGTTTCTATCAGGTCATGCCCATGCTGGAGGAAATCAGGGAGCTGATTCTCAACGGTGCCAACACGGCCGAGATCAAACGCGAATCCATGCGCCTGGGCATCAAGACCATGCGCCAATCGGGTCTTACCAAGCTCAAGGAGGGGGTCACCTCCTTCGAAGAGGTGCTGCGGGTTACCGTGGCCGACGATTAGGAGACTTCACGATGGCCAATATGCATCAACTGCTGACCGAACTGGTCGGCCGTGGGGGCTCGGACCTTCACATCACCACCAATTCGCCTCCCCAGATCCGGGTCGACGGTCAGTTGATCCCCCTCGAGATGCCGCCGCTCAATGCAGTGGACACCAAACAGCTCTGCTACAGCATCCTCACCGAGCAGCAGAAGCACAAATTCGAGGAAGCCAACGAGCTTGACCTTTCCTTCGGCATCAAGGGGCTTTCCCGTTTCCGGGGGAACGTGTTCATTCAACGGGGGGCCGTTGCCGGCGTGTTCCGGGTGATCCCTTACAAAATTCTCACCTTTGAGGAACTGGGTCTGCCGCCAGTGGTGAAGGAACTGGCGGAGAAGCCGCGGGGGCTGATCCTCGTTACCGGCCCCACCGGCAGCGGCAAGTCGACCACCCTGGCCGCCATCATCGACAAGATCAACACCGAGCGGCACGATCATATCGTGACCATCGAGGATCCCATCGAGTACCTCCATCCCCACAAGAGTTGCGTGGTGAACCAGCGCGAGGTGGGGGCCGACACCAAAAGCTTCAAGAACGCCCTGAAATACATCCTGCGCCAGGACCCGGACGTGGTCCTCGTGGGCGAGCTCCGGGACCTGGAAACCATCGAGGCGGCCCTGACCCTTGCCGAAACCGGGCACCTCTGCCTTGCCACACTCCATACGAACTCGGCGGTGCAGACCATAAACCGGATCGTGGACGTATTCCCCCCCTACCAGCAGCCCCAGGTTCGCGCCCAGCTTTCCTTCGTCCTGGAGGGGGTCATATCCCAGACCCTGCTCCCGAACGTGTCGGGCAAGGGGAGGGTGCTGGCCCTGGAGGTGATGGTGCCCAATCCGGCCATCCGCAACCTGATCCGCGAGGACAAGATCCACCAGATCTATTCCCAGATGCAGGTGGGGCAGGAAAAGTTCGGCATGCAGACCATGAACCAGTCCCTGTTCAGTCTGCTGCAGAAGCGACGGATCTCGCTTGACGTGGGCATGGCCCGTTCGTCCGATCCCGACGAGCTCAAGCAGATGCTGGCCAGCGGCCAGCGGCCGTCGGGTCCGCGCCCTCAAATGAGGTAACCGCCGTCGGGTCGATCCGTACACAGGAGGAGAAAGATGCCCAAGTTCAACTGGGAAGCGAGAAGCAGGACCGGCACCGTCCAGAAGGGGGTCATGGAGGCGGCCAGCGCCGCCGCCGTGGAGGCCCAGCTCAAAAAATACGGGTTCGGCAGCATTTCCGTGAAGGAGGAGGGGAAAGGCCTCTCCATGGAGATCAAGCTTCCCGGCTTTGCCCCCAAGGTGGAAACCAAGGATCTCGTGGTATTCACGCGGCAGTTCGCCACCATGATCGACTCTGGCCTGCCCCTGGTGCAATGCCTCGACATCCTCTCCAGCCAGCAGGAAAATAAAACCTTCAAGGACGTTCTCATCAGGGTGAAGGAGTCGGTGGAGGGGGGGTCCACCTTTGCCGATGCCCTGTCCAAGCATCCCAAGGTCTTTGACCAGCTCTACGTGAACCTGGTTGCAGCCGGCGAGGTCGGCGGCATCCTCGACACGATCCTGAACCGTCTTGCCGCCTATATCGAAAAAGCGATGAAACTCAGGAAGCAGGTCAAGGGGGCCATGGTCTATCCGACAACGATCATGGCAATTGCCGTTATCGTTGTCGGCGTCATTCTGGTGTTCGTCATTCCGACCTTTGCCAAGATGTTCCAGGAATTCGGCGGAGATCTGCCGGGACCAACCAAATTCGTCATCAATCTCAGTAACTTTGTGGTTAAATACATTCTCTTGATCATAGGCCTTGTCTTTGCCCTTGTGATTGGCTTCAAAAAGTACTACGCAACGGTAGGCGGCAGAAAAAAGATAGACGCTCTTGCCCTCAAGGCGCCCGTTGCCGGACCAATCATCAAAAAGGTGGCCGTTGCCCGGTTCACCCGAACCCTGGGGACCCTCATCTCCAGCGGGGTGCCGATCATGGACGGGCTGGAGATCGTTGCCAAGACCGCCGGCAACAAGGTGGTGGAGGAGGCGGTGTTCAAGGTTCGTCAGGCCATCTCCGAAGGCAAGACCATGGCCGAGCCGCTCCAGGAATGCGGCGTCTTTCCCCCCATGGTCGTGCAGATGATCTCCGTGGGCGAGGCCACCGGGGCCATGGATGCCATGCTGAGCAAGATCGCCGATTTCTACGATGACGAAGTGGACGAGGCCGTGAGCGCCATGACCGCCCTGATGGAGCCGATGCTGATGGTGTTTCTCGGCACCACCGTCGGCGGGCTCGTCATTGCCATGTACCTGCCGATCTTCAAACTTGCGGGAACCGTTGGCGGCTAAGCGATGAAGGAAAACCGGCGCGTCGCCTGGTTCATCCTCGCCCGGATGATCGTGGTCTCACTGTTTCTGGCGTCCACCATCATCCTGAGAATGAAGGGGACCGGTCCCCTGGGCGAATATGCCCTTGAGGGAATCACCAAAATCGTAGTGGCCACCTATGGCTTCTCGATCGTTTCCCTTGTATTTCTCAGGGTTACCGCGCGCTACGATCAGACCGTCACCTATTTCCAGATCATCTGGGACATCCTTTTCGTGACGTTGCTGATCCTTTTTACCGGCGGCGTCACGAGCCCCTTTTCCTTCCTGTATCTGCTCGCCATAACCAGCGCCAGCGTACTGCTCGCCCGCCGGGAAGCCCTCTATACGGCTTCCCTCTGCGCCATCATTTATGGCGCCATTATGGACCTGCAGTATTTCGGCAGGCTGGTTGGCCTGGGGCTCAGCCCCGTACCGGCGCAGAAACTGGGCACCACCTACATCTTTTATACGATTTTCCTCAACATCATCGCCTTTTGCTCCACCGCGCTCCTCACCGGCTACCTGGCGGAACGGGCGCGTCGCAGCGAAACCGAGCTTGAACAGAAGGCCATTGATTACGACGAACTCGAACGCCTCAACAGCACCATCGTCTCGAATCTCAACAGCGGGCTCATTACCGTAACGGGCAAGGGAAGGATCCGGGTTTTCAACCGGTACGCCGAGGCGCTCACCGGCATCGGCCTTGCCGAGGCCTATGACCGTCATCTGTTCGACGTGCTGCCGGGATTTCGTGTCTACGCTGACGGGCTTGCCAACGTGAAGAGGGGTGAATTCGAGTTCATTGCCAAGATGGGACGAAAGCTCACCATCGGCTTCAGCAGTGTGCCGCTGATGTTGAAAGACAGCGATGCAGCCGGTATCCTACTGAATTTTCAGGATGTAACTCAGGTCAGGAGGATGGAGGAGAGCCTCAAGAAGTCCGACCGGTTGGCGGCCATTGGCGAGCTTTCCGCCCGGATTGCCCACGAGATCCGCAACCCCCTGGCCGCCATCAGCGGGGCGACCCAGCTCATTGCCCAGGGCGGAGCCGTGTCCGATCCTGACCGGCGCCTCTTCGACATCGTCCTGAGGGAAACGGATCGGCTCAACGGCCTGATCAGCGATTTTCTCGCCTATGCCCGCCCCAACCAGCCTGAGCCGCGGCCGGTCGATTTCCGTGCACTCGTGGCGGAGTTGGCGGCGCTCGTCACGTCCGACGAGCGATTCGAGGGAGTTGTGATCGACAACCGGGTTGACAACCATTTTCGGCCGTTGCTGGACCCGGACCAGTTTCGCCAGGTTCTCTGGAATCTGATGGGCAATGCCGCAGGCGCCATGCCCGGAGGCGGGACTATCACGGTTGAGGCCGGCCAGTCCGACGAGATACGCGGCAGCGGGCAGCGACGCATCACCTATCACATCTCGGTTGCCGATACCGGCCTCGGCATGGACGAGACCACCGCAGCTCGCATCTTCGAGCCGTTTTTCACTACCAAGTCCACCGGTACCGGCCTTGGTCTCGCAACCGTTCACCGGATCGTGGAGGCCCATGGCGGCAGGATTGCCGTTGAGAGTATGCCGGGCAAAGGAACGATGTTTGTCATCTTTCTGCCGACTCCCCCATCCAGCGGAGAGTCGACAGTCAGTCAGTAACCGCCAGAAGGGACTATCATGGAAATTCATGTTCTCGTAGTGGATGATGAACTGAGCATGCGCGAATTCCTCGCCATCCTGCTCGACCGGGAGGGGTACACCGTCGACCAGGCCGCCAGCGCGGAAGAGGCGTTGGCCTGTCTTGAACGCAAGACCTATGACCTGGTCATCTCCGACGTAAAAATGCCGGGGCTCGACGGCATTACCCTCCTGGGACGCATCAAGGAGGTGGCGCCCGACACGGCCGTCCTCCTCATGACCGCCTTTTCCACTGCCGAGCAGGCCGTGGAAGCCATGAAGCTCGGGGCGTACGACTACATCGCCAAGCCCTTCAAGGTGGAAGAGGTCAAGATTCTCGCCCGTAACGCCCTGGAAAAGAGAGATCTCAAGCGGGAGAACCTGCGACTGCGCCAGGAGGTGCAGGAGCGGTACAGCTTCAGCGGCCTGATCGGCAAGAGCAAGAAGATGCGCGAGGTTTATTCCCTGATCGAAAAGGTGGCGCCGAGCACCGCAAATGTCCTCATTCTCGGCGAGAGTGGCACCGGCAAGGAACTGGTGGCCCGGGCGATCCACTACAACAGCCAGCGCAAGGGAAAACCCTTTGTTGCGGTCAACTGTGGCGCCATTCCCGAAACCCTCATGGAGAGCGAATTCTTCGGTCACAAGAAGGGGGCCTTCACCGGCGCCGTCGGTGATCGTCCCGGCCTTTTCGAGCAGGCCGAGGGGGGCACCCTCTTTCTGGATGAAATCGGAGAGGTGTCGCTCCAGCTTCAGGCGAAACTCCTTCGGGCCATCCAGGAAAAGGAATTCCGCAGGGTAGGGGGAACCCTTGACCAGAAGGCCGACGTACGGCTGGTGGCCGCCTCCAATCGCGATTTGGAAGAGCAGGTGAAGGAAGGGAGTTTCCGGGAAGATCTCTTTTATCGCCTCAACGTGGTCCAGGTCAAAATGCCCCCACTCCGTGAGCGTGGAGACGATATCCCAATTCTGGTTGAACACTTTTACAAAAAGTACGTCCAGCCCCCCTACAGTGACCGCATCATAACTCAGGGGGCACTGAAGCTCCTCATGTCATACGGATTTCCGGGCAACGTCCGGGAACTGGAGAACTTGGTCGAACGCTGCTCCGTGCTCGGCAACCGGGAAATTTCGGAAGAATGCCTCCCTCCGCAACTCCACGCGGGCAAGCGCCCCGAATGTGGTGCGGCCGCCGAGTGTGAACTGCCTGAAGAGGGCATGGATCTCGAAGCCTACCTGGACGGCATTGAAAAGCGGATTTTGCTCCAGGCCCTGGAGCGCAGTGGCGGCGTTAAAAAGAAAGCAGCCGAATTGCTGAGGCTTACGTTTCGGTCCTTCAGGTACCGCTTGGCGAAATTCGGGATGGATGAGGAGTGATCTTCTTGCGGGTGACGAAAAACGTCAGACGAAAGTGACGAAATAGGTGGGAAAGGGGTAGGCTGTTTATGGGGTTTATGGTAACATGCCGGAATGACTGGAGTAGGTGAGTTGGTTCGGCTTTTGCTATATTCACGATAACGTTTAAGGATTAAACGGATAATTGGCCAATTACCCCCATACCCCAACACAAGCAGCAAAAGAAGAAAGGAGATGCACATGCTACAGAAACTCAGAAACAGGAAAGGCTTCACCCTCATCGAGCTGCTGATCGTCGTTGCGATCATCGGTATCCTTGCTGCAATCGCGATCCCGCAGTTCTCGGCGTATCGTGAAAAGGCGTACAACTCTGCTGCCAACTCGGATTTGAAGAACGTTAAGACCGGTATGGAGTCGTTTATGGCCGATAATCAAGAATATCCCGGCAAAGTTGATTACGCTCAGTAAATCGTAAACTGTTTGAAAGGAGATTATAATGAAAAAGATTACCTTTACTATTTCGCTACTTGCTCTTTCTGCCTCTGTGGCGCTTGCTGCAGAGCCTACAGGACTGGATAAGACCAAGACTGGGCTTAGCCTCTATGGACTGAAAGGTACTACTGGTACTGTTCCTACTACTGATCAGTCACGAATTGCCAAAAGTTCTACAGGGGTTATGTTGGCAGTGACAACCAGCGCAGTTGGCTATTCAGTTGCTACCCAACATGTAAATGGAACCAAGGCATACGGCTCAGCACATGACAGTACCTCCATTTATGTTAAAGATGTCACTACTAAGGGAACGGGTGAAAGTATCACGTATAAAACTGGCAAAGACACCTTTGACGGCGTAGAGGGTTGGACTACGATGTAGCCAGCGATGCTTGATCTCAAGGCGGGATGTTACGACATCCCGCCTTTTTTGTTAAAGCACTCATGAAAACTCATCTTTCCTTGCGAACATCTATCCTGTTTCTTATCTTTATAGTGCTGGGTATCAATTACCCCGTGCTCTTTGCTCCGCTTAATTCCGTAGATGACATTGATATGTACGGCTATTTTCTCAATGCAGATGGATTGACGTTGAGGGATATCTTTACGCCAAGTGGCGGGCAGTACTACCGGCCACTTCTGGCCTTAACCTTTTATCTGGACCAGAAACTCTGGGGATTGGAACAGAGCTTCATGCATCTGGATAATGTTCTATTTCATTTAGTAAATGTATTACTGATTTTTGCCATCGCACATAAATTATGGACGCTATACGAGGGGCGTGATTCTTTGGCGCCACTGGCCGTAGCGCTTCTTTTCGCGCTTCACCCTCTAAATGTTGAGTCGGTTGCTTGGGTTTCAGGCCGAACTGACCTGATTGCCGGTATATTCATCTTTCTCGCTGTTTATCTCATGTTTTTTGTGGATAAACGCCCCCTGCCGTTAGGATATTCCATTGCTGTTGCAGGCTCTATTTTACTTGCGTGTCTTGCTAAAGAAACAGCAGTTTTCTTTCTGCCAGCAGCATTTATATTCCCTTTCTTTTCATTAAATAAGAATAGCGATACTCCGAAGGTGGCAGCAAGCGTACGTAATGGATGGCTCCATTGTCTTGTATTACTTGCTTCAGGAATCGGGTATGTTCTGGTGAGGACCGGTGCTTTCAGTACGAGTGACGAGGGAGTCGCCACGATTGCGGCTAGTCTCGGGGGCGGAGAGAAGGTCGGCCTGTTGGAAAATGGTCGATTGATTGTGAAAGCTGCCGGATTTTATCTGAAAAAACTGTTTTTACCCTTCCCTCTCAATTTCGGCATTATCCATGTTTCTGACTTCTATATTCTACTTGGATTTCTGCTAGTACCACTGTGTATTTGGTGGCTCTATCGGCGGGATCTGCCATCATATTTTTTTGTCTGCTCTGTTTCGGTCGGCATCTCTGCCATGATGATTCCTGTGCTTCGTATGACATGGACACCAATTGCCGAGCGATACATGTATCTTCCCTCTGCCTTTTTTTTACTTGCAACAACGCTTCTAGTAGACCGGAGAATTGCGCTGTATCCCCGTAAGAATATTGTCATTGTTTGTGTTGTTGCTATCTGTGTAGTAGCAGCTTATGGAACTGCGTCCCGTAATCTTGTCTGGCAGGACAATCTAACCCTCTATCAGGATACGGTGCGGAAATCACCAGATTTCATCCCAGCGCAAAACGAACTTGCAAATGCCTTGGTAGGCCATGGTAGGCTTGATGAAGCGCGAGCAATCTTAAACTCCATGGAGCTTTCCGACGATCTTAATAATGTTCAGATTGGTCATGTCAATCGGGCAATGATGTTGACTGAGCAGGGAGATTTTGAAGGGGCACGGCGTTTTTTAAAAAAAGTGCTTGAAAAGCCCGGACGTCATAAGGTTATGATTCTTGGCAAATTGATCAAAGTATACGACAAGGAATTGATGGTGGTAGGAAAGGACAGTGGTAAATTGCTTAGTGATATGGCTCCATTGTTGGAGCAGCTCAGGACTCTTACTGGGGATCCATTTTATTCCTATCGTCTTGGGCTGGTATATCTTCAACTCCACGATAATGCCAAGGCACGATCCGCCTTTCTTGATGCAGCTAAGCGGGCTCCTGTAAATGCCCATTATCGGGATGCCGCACGACGGTTGGCAGAAAAATTCGATGATTGTGTTCAGAATGAGGAGACTTGGTAATGTTTAACATGGCGGTGGTAACGTTGAAGGGGATTTTTCGCGACCGTGTATTCCACGGAATTATAGTAGTTGGAATAATTTTTTTGCTGATACCATCAGTATGTTCCCTTTCGATGAGGCAGGTAACTGAACTTTCAATAACACTATCACTGTCATTGCTATCCTTTATTCTGTTGTTGCTGGCGGTGTTTCTTGGTGGCACTTCGCTCTGGAAAGATATCGAACGTAGATACACGTTCAGTGTTCTCAGTTTGCCTATCGATCGCTGGTCATATTTGTTCGGAAAATTTATGGGTGTTGCGCTTTTTATGACTATGACGGCCTGCGTCCTTGGCGGAATTGCACTGCTTATTGTGTGGCTGGTTTCTGGGACATATCCGCCGGATCGGCCAGTAGTTTGGTCCTATTTGGTTGCAGCAATAGCATTTGATGTCTTCAAATATCTCCTTTTGATTGCAATTGCTATTTTATTTTCCACAGTAAGTACTTCGTTCTTTTTGCCAGTATTCGGTACAATTTGTATTTTTATAGTTGGCTGTGCTTCGCAACAGGTCTATGATTACTTGCATTCATCGACTTCAGTGGATATCGCTCCATATGTAAAAAAAGTAGCAACGGTTCTATATTACGTTCTGCCTAATTTTTCTGCCTTTGATTTGAAAGTCAACGCCATTTACGCCATTGCACCGGATGGCAAGGGATTGGTTTTGACTGTTCTATACTGTTTTGTTTACACGTCTTTGATTTTGATCAGCGCTGCTTTGCTATTTTTACATCGTGAAATGAAGTAATAGACCATGAATAAGACATCCCCAAAATTTATTGTTATATTGCTGGTTTTTTGCTTGCTCTGTTATGGTTTGCTGTTGCAACCATTTACCGACTATCTTCACAAGAAGCCGTTTGTGGAAAGACTAGGCTACACACCCAATGCTGACCTGTTGAAAGCAGTTGTAGCTGATCAGAAAGAGTCCGTGGCAGCAGCTCTCATTTTTAAGGTAATAGTCTATTACGGCACACTGGTGGAGAAAGCTCGTGGTAAGATTGAACTCCCTGCTGACTACCGTGCCATGTCTCGAACCATCCATTCAGGCGTAAAGCTGGATCCCTACAATATGGATGGGTATTATTTTGCGCAGGCAATTTTGGCTTGGGATGTCGGTAAAATCGACGTTGCGAACGCACTTCTCGATTATGGTATGAAGTTCCGGAATTGGGACTTTCAACTGCCGTATTTCGCAGGTTTCAATTGTGCTTACTTTCAGGAGGATTATGCCAATGCTGCTAAATATTTTCAACGTGCTGCGGAGTTGTCTGGCAACGATCTTTTTGTTAGTCTGACAGGCCGCTATTTGCAAGAGTCTGGGCAGACAAACCTTGCGATCGATTATTTGGCTGCCATGGCGAAGGAAGCTCGAAACCCAGATATTCGAAACAGTTTTCAGTTGCGCCTAGAAGCATTCCGGCAAGTCCTGAAGGTTGAACAGGCGAGGGATGGATTTGTCGCGGTAAACGGTCGCCTCCCTGTGTCAATTGATGAGTTGTTGGTTACTGGATTTTTAGTATCTCTACCTCAAGATCCATATGGCGGAACTTTTTTCCTGGAGGCTGACGGCAAGATTCGTACTACAAGCAAATTTGCATTAAAAAGAACTCCAACGTCATCAGGAGAATAATCACATGCAGGCCGTCGAAATATCTAATTTGAGCAAGATCTATCGGGGAAAGCGTGGCGTTTGTGTTGAGGCGCTCCGGGACCTTTCACTCTCAATTGATCAAGGCGAAGTGTTCGGCTTTCTCGGCCCGAACGGGGCAGGGAAAAGCACAACTATTAAAATCATTATGGGATTAGTCAAGGCGACTCATGGCAGTACCAGCATTATGGGAAAAGACAGTACAGTTGGTGTGGCCCGTGAGGCGGTTGGTTATCTTCCTGAGAATCCCGCATTCTACGATTATTTGAATGCACTTGAATACCTACGATTTGTCGGGGGAATGTTCAAAATGCCGTCTGAACCCTTAGAACCACGGATTGAACAAACTCTTAAGTTGTTGGAGTTATGGGACGCCCGAAAGCGACCCATGCGCAGCTACAGCAAGGGGATGGTTCAACGGGTTGGGCTTGCACAGGTGCTGGTGCATGATCCAGATGTATATATTCTTGATGAGCCCATGAGCGGCCTTGACCCAGTTGGTAGGGCGTTGGTGAAAGATATAATTCTCGATTTGCGACGTCGAGGAAAGACAGTTTTCTTCAGTTCTCACATTGTTAACGATGTTGAAAAAATTTGTGATCGGGTAGCGATTATCTTGAATGGTGAATTGCAATGTGTCGTCCGCGTAGATCAGATTATGAGTGAAGGAGTTATTGGCTACCAAGTGCGATCTCGCCGCTCAGGAAGAGGTGATTCCTCTGACTACGATGTCTCAAAGGAAGAGTTAACAGAACTTCTCGACCGACTCAGGATTGAGGGAGAAGAGATTTTGTTGGTTGAGCCTCGCAGGCGACACCTTGAGGATTTTTTTCTTTCAATTGTGGAGGGAAAATCCAAGATTTGATTTGTCAGTCCTTAAATCTAGTTCCCAATCAACATGAAAAATTACCCGAGAATTTTAAGACCTACCCAATGGCTCAAGAACCTGATGCTTTTTTTCCCTCCCTTCCTTTCCGGGGCAATTCTTGCCCCGGAAGTCGCAGTCAAGGGAATACCTGCTTTCAGTGCCTTTTGTCTCGCCTCCAGCGCCGGCTACATACTCAATGACATTATGGATAGTGAGCAGGACCGGCTCCATCCGACGAAGCGGTTCCGTCCCCTGCCTTCCGGTGTAGTGAGTCCTGCCGTGGCAACTGCCCTTGCCGGTTTTCTGGTTTTAGCAGGAATCGGGGTTGCGGCAATAACCCAGTCCCCGCGCTTTTTGTTGTTCCTGCTGCTCTATCTCCTGGTCACGGCAATTTATTCCCTGAAGGTCAAAGATATACCCCTGCTTGACGTGTTTTGTGTGGCAACAGGCTTCATCATCCGCCTTGAGGCCGGTGGCGAGGCTTTTGCAGTACCGATATCGAGCTGGCTCTTCCTCAGTGTGTTTCTCCTGGCGCTCTTCCTGAGCATCGGCAAACGCCTTACCGAGAAGCACAACCTGGGAGACGGGGCAGGACTCCATCGCAAGAGTCTGGCCGGCTACCCCGACGGTTTTTTGGAGGGAGCCATGTATTTGACGGGAGGGGCGGTACTTGTCACGTACAGCATGTACACCCTTTCCCGTAGTCATTTGTTTTATACCGTTCCTCTCTGCTGTTTCGGGCTCTTACGGTATATTTTGAGGGTGAAATCAGGTCAGAGCGGGGATCCGACCGAATCGCTCTTGAAAGACATCCCGCTGCTGCTGGTAAGCTTGGCCTGGGCTGCCATCATCGGCTGGCGCCTCTATTTCTAGGAGTTCAATGCGGACTGCGTTGCTACAAAACCTTTTCAGCCTTTTCCCCTTTGACCTGCACGGGGACTGCGATGTGCCGCCGGCGCGGGACGGTATCAGGGTGTCCTGCATCATCAATTTCTACGGGCGCCTGAACGTTCTTGCCGGTATTCTCTGGTCCCTTGCCCAGCAGGATTTCCCTCGGTCGGCCTTTGAGGTGATCTTGGTCGAAGATCGCGGAGGCAGCGATGAGGGGAGGGCGCTGGCCGAGGAATTTTCCTCACGCTTGCCCATTGTCTATGCTCCTCTCGACAAACAGTATGGCCTCATGGGGTACTCAAGAAACTTCGGGCTTGAGCGATCGCGGGGAGAATTCATTCTTTTTCTCGACGATGACACCATAATCCTGCAGGACGATTTTCTGAAAACGATGGTGGCCTATTTTGACGCGCAGCCCGGCGTTTCGGCCATCATGCCCCACGGTGAGGCCAGTTTCGCCTTTGTGGACGACCGCTATGATTTTCACGACCCGTTTTTCATGACGAGCCGTTGTACGGCCTATCGCCGCACAGTGCTTGCCTCTCTGGGCGGGTTCATGTCGTCATTCATCGGCCAGGAGGATGTTGAGTTCGTCATCCGTTTCCATGCGGCCGGCAATCGTTGCGCTGCCGTACCGCAACTGGCCTACCGGCATCCGCCGCTCTATGTCACGAACCTCGGCAAACCAATGGCGGTGGGGTCTTCTTTTTATGGGATCAGAAAACGCTATCCGCTGGTTACATGGTTATTGGCGGTGGTCAACTGTTCACGCCATCTGCCGCTGGTGCTGGCGCCATCCCGCAAGTACCGCGAAATGGGTCGCTTTGGGCTCGGATTTCTGTGGGGTGTGCTGACGGCCCCCTTTCGCAGCGGTAGCCTTAACTATCGATAGGTCATGCAGATGAACCCAGGGACAGGGAGTCAGGCACAAGAAGAGATCATTATCGAGGCGGGGCGGACTGAAGTCCGCTACTGGAGCGATGTCTGGCGCTATCGCGAGTTGTTTTACTTTCTTGCGTGGCGCGACATTCTCGTCCGGTACAAGCAGACAGCCATCGGCATTGCATGGAGCGTACTGCGCCCTCTGGCAACCATGGTTGTCTTTACGCTTGTCTTCGGGACATTTGCCGGTCTTCCCTCTCAGGGTGCACCCTACCCGGTCATGGTTTTCGCTGCCATGCTCCCCTGGCAATTCTTTGCCACAGCCCTCGCCGAATGCAGCAATTCGCTGGTAGTCAACAGCAACCTACTTTCAAAGGTCTACTTCCCCCGACTGATAGTTCCCTCAAGCGCAATAATTGTCTGCGTCGTGGATTTCATCATCTCGCTTGTCCTGCTTTTCCTGCTCATGAGTTGGTATGGCGTGTGGCCTGACTGGCGCATGCTGACGCTGCCGCTGTTCTTCCTGCTGGCGCTGCTCTGCGCTCTGGGGAGCGGTTTGTGGCTGGCTGCCCTCAATGTCAAATACCGCGATTTCCGCTACGTGGTGCCCTTTATCGTACAGTTCGGCCTGTATATCTCGCCGGTGGGGTTCAGCAGTTCAGTGGTGCCGGAGCGCTGGCGACTGATCTATTCTCTGAATCCCATGGTGGGCGTGATCGACGGGTTTCGCTGGGCGATTCTTGGTGAAGGGCAGAAACTGAGCTGGGACAGGCTTGCATTGGCGGTCGCCGGCACTGCTGTGCTTCTCGTGCTTGGCATTCGATACTTCAGACAAACTGAACGCGCCTTCGCCGATATTATCTGAAAGACTATGAGCAACGTCATTTCGGTCGAGAATCTCGGGAAGAAATACCTCATCAGCCACCAGGGCAGGGAACCCTACACGGCCCTGCGCGACGTGCTTGCCGATGGGGCGCGTGCGTTCTGCCGCCGGATGTTTACGCCCGGAACGAGCCAAGTGGTCGCACATGCCGAAGAGTTTTGGGCTTTGAAGGATGTTTCGTTCGAGGTGAAGCAGGGTGATCGAATTGGTATCATCGGCCGCAACGGTGCGGGGAAGTCGACGTTGCTCAAGATACTAAGCCGTATTACCGAGCCGACAGAGGGGCGCGTCAGGATCAAGGGACGCGTTGCGAGCCTCCTGGAAGTTGGGACCGGCTTTCACCCTGAACTGACCGGACGGGAAAATATTTTTCTGAACGGGGCCATACTCGGTATGAATCGGGCGGAGATCGCCCGCAAGTTTGATGAGATTGTTGCTTTTGCGGAGATTGAGAAGTTCCTCGATACGCCGGTGAAGAGATATTCTTCGGGTATGTATGTACGGTTGGCGTTTGCAGTAGCAGCGCATCTGGAACCAGAGATCCTAATTGTTGATGAGGTGCTGGCGGTGGGTGATGCACAGTTTCAAAAAAAGTGTCTGGGTAAAATGGAAGAGGTGGGTAAGGAAGGACGTACGGTTTTGTTTGTGAGTCATAACATGGGTGCGATCCACACCTTGACGCAGAACTGTGCTTTCCTCGGCAAGGGGAAACTGCTCTTCTTCGGTGAAACGCTTGAGGCGGTAGGCAAGTATCTAAGTGAGTCAGTGGGAAGTGAAAACGAAAAAAGATATAACCTTGATTTTTATAGACGTGAATACGTGGAAAAGGCTTACGAAGACAATGTGAAGGTTCGCTATACTGATATTTGGGTTGAAAAGGATGGAGAACGAATATCAGAGCTGGTGATGGGTGATAGATTAGATATTTTTTTTGAACTGGAAGTTTATTCTCAAATACATGGTGCAAACCTATCTTTTTCCATTCTGAATGCTGAAGCACAGTTTGTAAGCGTTATATTTTCATGGGACAATGACTATTATATTGACTTGCCTCCTGGTAAGCATGTCATTAAATTGGAAATAGAGGACTTTGTGCTTACACCTGGACAATATTTAATAATTTCAGGCATAAATCAGACAGCAGTGACTACTCCATGGGACGCAATTTTCCACTACCCACTGTTTGAGGTCGTAAACTGCGGTAAGATAGTTCACTGGTTACATCGACCGTGGGGTGTTGTTCATTGCGATCGTGTACAATGGAGCAAAGAATAATACCTAGTATAATTAAATTATAATTATGGATTATTTATTTAATACAAAAAATAGTTGCTTTGATCCTAAGTTATGTGCTCGGTATCTAGCAGGGTCTTGAAAAACTCCCTGTTTTTGCCCCCATGACCTCCAGGAGAGATTTTTCGGGACGGCTCAGTTTGATTTTGTTGTTTGTTCTGCGGTTATCTTGCTCTTTGAAACTCTTTTTGGCCGATTATTCGGCCCGGTTTCGCCTTGTGGGCGGTTTTCTCCCCACTTTATGCGGTACCAACCCCCAAGTTTCGCATTCGGACCAGGTTGTAAGCGGTTACCGCCAGGGTGAAGTACCAGTTGATTTTGGTCACTCCCCGATAGCGGGTCTGCCGAAACTGGCCGGTAGTCTTGAGCCAGCCGAATACTTCTTCGATGCGCTTACGGAATTTCTGGCTCACTGCATACCCACTGTGCCGGGTGGTGCGTCCGTCAATGGCTGAACCACCGTTGCGTTCTGTATTCTGGGCAACATGGGGCGTCGCCTTCATGGTACGAGCTGCTTTGACGAATCCCTTGGTGTCGTAGTTCTTGTCGGCAGCCACCGTGATGCGCCGCTTGCCATTGACAACGCTGCCAAGCATCTTTTCTGCGGCATCGCGTTCGGCAAAGCCATCGGCTTCGGTGACGGTGCTGACCATGACCAGCCCATTTCTGTTCTCGGTCAGGACATGGGCCGCAAACGACAGCTTGGCCTCATGGGTGCTGCTCTTGCGATACAGCTTTGCTTCCGGGTCGGTGGTCGAGGCATGAGTATCGTTGACCAGTTTCTCACCCCGGAAGTCACGGGTCGGATTCTTTCCCGCTGGCGGCTCCTGATCGTCATCTCGGGGTTTGAAACTCTTGATGGAGGCCCATGCCTGGATCAGGGTACCGTCAACACTGAAGTGATCTTTTGACAGCAGCTTCTTGCCTCTGGCCTGCTCAAGGATCGCTGCCAGGAACTTTGTGGCAACATCGGTCTCAATCAGGCGCTCCTGGTTCTTGCTGAAACTGGAGTGATCCCAAACTGGCTCATCAAGACCGAGACCGAGGAACCAGCGGAACAGGATGCTGAAGTGAATCTGTTCCACCAGCTTGACGTTGCTGGGAATCGAGTACAGCACCTGCAGCAGCATTGCCTTGAGCAATTGCTCTGGCGGAACCGATGGCCGGCCGGTGTGGGAGTACATCTGACAGAAAACCGGAGACAGATCATCAAGGGCCACATCAACCATCTGCCGGATGGGCCGCAAGGGATGATCCTTGGGCACAAAGGATTCCGGCGAGATGTAGACGAACAGAGCATCAGATTGCTGCTCAAAACCGCGCATACTGTTTCTCCTGTAATATCAGTGAGATATGCGCGGCATCATAACACAAAACCGAATCAAATTGTACGTAAATACAGTGAGTTTTTCAAAGACCT
>NZ_JCAMRN010000002.1:0-100357 GCF_059620965.1 Geobacter sp. PheSNFMC | reverse complement strand
TGCCGGCGCTTCCCCCCCCCCCTGAGCCGGGTAAGTACCCATGAACATTGCCGAAATCTTCATCCGCCGGTCGGTCATGACGAGCCTCATCATGCTGGCGGTCATGCTTTTCGGCCTCATCGCCTACGACAAGCTGCCGGTCAACGACCTGCCCACCGTCGACTACCCGACCATCCAGGTTTCCGCCACTCTGCCGGGCGCCAACCCCGACACCATGGCCTCATCGGTGGCGCTCCCCCTGGAGCGCGAGTTTTCCACCATTGCCGGTGTCGACTCCATGACCTCCACCAACGGCATCGGCATATCCCGCATTACCATCAAGTTCACCCTGGAGCGGGACATCGATGCCGCGGCCCAGGATGTCCAGGCCGCCATTTCCCGGGCCCAGCGCCAGCTTCCCCAGGATATGCCGGCCCCCCCATCGTTCCAGAAGGTGAATCCGGCCGATCAGCCGATCCTCTATCTGGTTCTCAGTTCGCCGACGCTTCCCCTCTCCACGGTCCACGAATACGCCGATACCATGATCGCCCAACGGATTTCCATGGTCAACGGCGTGGCCTCGGTACAGATCTACGGCTCCCAGAAGTATGCGGTACGGGTTCAGGTGGACCCCAAGGCCTTGGCGGCCCGCAAGATCGGCATTGACGAGGTGGCCCAGGCCCTGGAGCGGGGGAACGTGAACCTTCCAACCGGCACCCTCCAGGGAAAGCACGAGGCCCTGACGATCCAGACCAGTGGCCAGCTTTACAGCGCAAAGGAGTATGAGCCGCTCATCGTCGCCTACCGCAACGGCTCGCCGGTCCGTCTCGGAGAGATCGGCCGGGTGATTGACAGCGTGGAGAACGACAAGGTGGCCGGCTGGTACAAACAGACCCGTGCCATTGTCCTTGCCATCCAGCGCCAGCCGGGCACCAATACCATCGAAGTGGTAAGCAGGATCAAGGAGCTGCTTCCCCAGTTCCGCTCCCAACTCCCCGGCTCGGTGGATCTGAGCATCCACTTCGACCGGACCGAGGGGATCAAGGAGTCGGTCGCCGATGTGAAGTTCACCATGGTGCTCACCATCTGCCTGGTCATCATGGTGATTTTTCTCTTCCTGCGCAACCTGCCGGCAACGGTAATTCCGAGCCTGGCGCTACCGCTCTCCATTGTCGGCGCCTTTTCGGCCATGTACCTGATGGGGTTTTCGGTCAACAACATCTCATTGTTGGCTCTTACCCTGTCGGTGGGCTTCGTGGTGGACGACGCCATTGTCATGCTGGAGAACATCGTCCGTCACCTGGAGAAGGGGGAGAGCCCCATGGAGGCGTCCCTCCGTGGCTCCCGCGAGATCGGATTCACCATTGTCTCCATGACCATTTCATTGGTGGCGGTCTTTATCCCGGTTCTTTTCATGAAAGGGATGCTTGGCCGGCTGCTCCACGAATTCGCCGTCACCATCAGCCTGGCCATTCTCATTTCCGGCTTCGTATCGCTCTCGCTGACCCCCATGCTGTGCAGCCGCTTCCTTCGTCCGCACAGTGGTGAAAAGGGCCACGGCAGGTTTTATACGGTCATGGAGCGGTTTTTCGACGGCATGTACCGCCTCTACGAAGTGACTCTGGCAAAGGTTCTGAGGCTCCGCCGGACCGTGTTGGCCGGCACCCTTGCCATGACCCTGCTCACCATCTGGCTCTTCACGAGAATCCCCACAGGGCTGCTGCCCAGCGACGACATCGGGGCCATCTTCGCTATTACCGAGGGTGCCCAGGGGATTTCCTTCGAGGAAATGAAGGCCAAGCAGCAGCAGTTGGCGGCCATTGTGCTCCAGGACCCGAACGTTGAAGGATTCATGTCTTCGGCGGGCGCCGCCGGGAGCCGGGTGTCCTCCAATTCGGGGTTCATGTTCATTCGGCTCAAGCCCCGCCACGAGCGGAAGCTTAACGCGGATCAGGTCATCCAGCAGCTCCGGCCGAAAGTCATGGCTGTGCCCGGGATTCTCATGTTCCTCCAGAATCCGCCGCCGATTCGACTGGAGGCTCAGTTGGCCAAGAGCCAGTATCAGTTCGTGCTCCAGAGTCCCGATACGGATGAACTCTACCGGCGCGCAGCCGACCTGGAGGCCAGGCTGAAGCAGGTGCCGCTCCTGCTGGACGTGACCAGCGACCTCCAACTCAATAATCCCCAGGTGCAACTCGACATAGACCGGGACAAGGCGTCGGCCCTCGGCATCACCGCCCACCAGGTGGAGGATGCCCTCTATTACGCTTACGGCTCCCGCCAGGTTTCCACCATCTTCGCTCCAAACAACCAGTTCAAGGTTATCCTGGAACTGGAGCCCCGCTACCAGACCGACCCGGCAGCCCTGTCCATGCTTTACATCCGTTCTCAGCAGGGCGACCTTGTTCCTCTCAACACCCTCGCTACCCTGCGGCGGACTCTCGGTCCCCTTTCCGTGAACCATCTGGGGCAGATCCCGGCGGTGACCATCTCCTTCAACCTGCGGCCGGACACCCCTCTCAGCGAGGCCGTGTCAGCCATCGAGCAGGTGAGCCGCGATACGCTTCCAGCTTCATTCACCACCAGTTTCCAGGGAGTTGCCCAGGCCTACCAGCAGTCGACCACGGGGCTAATTGTCCTGATCATCATGGCGATCGTGGTAATCTACATTGTCCTCGGCATTCTCTATGAGAGCTATATCCATCCCCTCACCATCCTGTCGGGTCTTCCGTCAGCCGGGTTCGGGGCACTCATTACCCTGATGATCTTCGGCAAGGAACTGAATCTCTACGGCTTTGTCGGTCTCATCATGCTGATTGGCATTGTTAAGAAAAACGCGATCATGATGATCGACTTCGCCCTGGAGGCCCAGCGCACCGAGGGGAAACCACCACTGGAGGCAATCCATCAGGGGGCTCTCGTCCGTTTCCGCCCCATCATGATGACCACCATGGCGGCGCTGATGGGGACGCTCCCCATTGCCCTGGGGATCGGTGCCGGGGCCGAGGCCAGGCGTACCCTGGGGCTGGCTGTGGTGGGGGGGCTTCTGGTGTCCCAGTTGCTGACCCTTTACATAACACCGGTTATTTATTACTACATGGACCGCATGCAGGAATGGTTCGTCGGGAAACTGCCGGGCCGCCGGAGGGTCAGCGCATGAGAACGCTCGTTCTGATTCGTCATGGGGAAAGTGTCTGGAACAGGGAAAACCGTTTTACCGGCTGGACTGACGTGGGTCTGACCGATACGGGCGCGGCAGAGGCCCTGCGTGCCGGTCGTACCTTGAAAAACGAGGGGTTTGCCTTTGACGAGGCGTTCACCTCAGTGCTCAAGCGGGCCATCAAAACCCTCTGGATCATTTTGGAGGAGATGGATCAGATGTGGATTCCGGAGCACCGTCATTGGCGGCTCAATGAACGCCACTACGGCGCGCTCCAGGGGCTCAACAAGGCCGAAATCGCCGAAAAGCACGGTATGGAACAGGTTCATGTCTGGCGTCGCAGCTATGATGTTCCGCCGCCGCCCCTGGCCGCCGGCGATCCGCGCAACCCCGCACGGGACCCGCGCTATGCGGAGCTTGATCCCGCAGATATCCCCCTGACCGAGTCGCTCAAGGATACCGTAGCCCGTTTCCTTCCCTACTGGCACGAGACAATCGCGCCACGCATCCTGGCAGGCCGTCGGCTGCTCATCGCAGCCCATGGCAACAGTCTGCGGGCCCTGGTGAAACACCTGGACGGTATCGGGGACGACGCCATTGCCGGCCTGAACATTCCCACCGGTATTCCCCTTGTCTATGAACTGGAAGATGACCTGCGCCCCATACGAAGCTATTACCTGGGTGATCCTGACGAGGTTGCCCGGGCCACCCAGTCGGTGGCGGATCAGGTGAAGAGGTAAGTATGTGTGTGTCAGGGGCTATAGGATGCGATACCCTGGGCCCCGCGACACGATAAATCCTTCCGCGGCAAGCTGTTCCAGGTTTTTCCCCACGATTTCGCTGCTCGCTCCCACTGCCTTTTCAAGCGCATCGCGGCTGATACCCGGATTTTCCAGCACGGCCCGGAGGATGCGGCTGCGCACCTCCCGGTTGGATCCCTTGAACGGCGTCTGTCGCGTATGATGTGAACTGCGGCGCGACGGATTGCCATGCAGTCGCTTCAGGTGCGATCCGTAATCCATGAGAGCGTAATACCATTCGCGGGGATTATCGCGGTCCAGGGTCTGTTCGATCAGAGGCATGAGATCGCGGTCGTGAATGCCGCTTTGGTCCGCGAAGAAATGGTGGATATACACGCTGCGGATATTGGTCTCGATGAAGGGCAGGGGGGTGTTGAAGGCAAAGACGACCACTGCCCGGGACGTGTACGTTCCAATGCCCGGCAGCCGGACCAATTCGTTCGGATCGGCGGGGACCTCTCCTCCCAGGCTTGCGACAACCGCCTCGGCGCAGCGCTTGAGGTTCACGGCGCGCCGGTTGTAGCCAAGCCCCTGCCATGCCGCAAGAACCCGTTCCAGTGGCGCCGCAGCCAGGGCCCTCAGGTCAGGAAACTCGGCCAGGAATGTTGCGTACTTTTCCCTGACGCGCTCCACCTGCGTCTGCTGGAGCATGATCTCTGACACGAGGATGGCGTATGGATCAAAGGTCTCCCGCCAGGGGAGTTCGCGACGCTGGGGTACGTACCAGTCATACACGATCCGCCGGAAGAGGTCTGCCACGGCCGGCGTGAGCCCTTCCTGGCGGAAGAGATGCGTCAGCTCCTGTTCCCTGTTCAATGGTCGCGGTACCCCAGGACAACAAGGATGCAGCTCCCGTCAGCGATGACAGCGATGCCATTTTGACGGCAAAGCTCCACCGCCTTGTCGCTTTCGGCTCCCGGTTGCATCCAGATAGTGCGGATGCCCTTGCGGGCAGCCATTTCCACCACCTCTTCAGTGATCTTCGGCGGCGTAATGACCGAGATGCTCGTTACCTCATCCGGCAGGTCCATCACGCTGGCCACGCAGGCCACTCCTTCAATTTCCTGTTCCCTGGGGTTCACCGGGACGACCTTCAGGTTTTTCTGCTGATAGACCCTCAGGACCTTGTTGCCGTATTTGTGCCGGTCGGCCGAGGCTCCCACCACCCCGAACGCCTTGGCGGCGAAAAAGGCGTCGATCTGCTCTTTCGTGCTCATGGTGTCCTCCTCTCGTGTTGTGACGAGATTGATTGTATATCCTTTTGCGAAAATCACCAGCCGGAATCCGTTTCTGTGCGTTCAATGCCGGGTCCAGTCGGGCTTTATTTGCTTGACTATGGTTACTATCACCCATGAAACCGCAAGGGATGCGGCCATGATCCCCAGTGAGATGAAGGCGTTATTCAAAAGCGTTGGCCTGAGCAGCAGCACGAATCCGAGGCTGAGCATCATGATACCTGACACGAGCTTGAGAACCCGTCCCTGCCATTCGGTCAACTTCCGGCTGCCAAGGGTGATCGTAAAGATTCCCACGATAATCGCCAGGGGAATCACATAGACGACATTGTAAAACCCCAGATAGAGGTAATAGGCCGATGACGGCAGTTCGCGCAGGGTCAGGACCCGTGTGAATACCATGGGAAAGCCGGCGGTGCAGAGGAGTTCGTAACTGTTGGCGGCCAAGGCGAGCACTACGGTACCCGCCAGCATGGCTGGTAGGGTTCCTGCCCTGACAAGGTTTCTCATTCGTTCGAAGAGCCTGGGTTTTGCCTCTTCGGGGATGACGAGCGACACTCCCCTTTCGAACAGAAAAAAGTCCTTCACGTTCATGGTTGCGATGATCAAAGCCGCGACGGCAGCCAGCACGGTAATCCAGGTCAGGTGTCCGGTTACCAGAAAGAGATTCAGCCAGGCCGCCATGAAGAGAAAATAGACCAAGCCGGAGAAAAAGACGAACACCCCGCCGATTAGTGCCATTTTGTGGCGGGAATGGGCATGAACCATGAGACTCAGGAGAAAGAGGAGCACAAAGAACGCGCAGGGGTTAAAGCTGTCGAGCGTTGCAACGGCGAGGGTGAAAAAGGGCAGGGACAGTCTCTCGGCCGAAATGGTTCCGAGGAGAGGAAGGGTGAGCGGGGCCGCATTGCCGGCTCTGCCTTGTGTGTCGTTTTCGCCGGCTGGGTGGGATGTCGCGGTGCGTCTGACGATCTCCTGTTCCAGCTCACGACGGGTTTCATCTGAAAAACCGTCGAGCATCCTGTTGGCAATAATAAAGGTTGGGACCCCTTTAGCCTCTGTTCCCAGTTTGCGGGACATGGTCATGAGGAGATTGAGGTTGTTTTCATTGTGCAGCACTTCGTAGGAGCGGATTTCCAGGCCGGGAAAGCGGTGGTGGGCGTCAGCGAGGTAGGTCTTGGCCCGTTCGCAATGGGGGCAGCCTTCACCCCAGAAAAAGTAAAGGGTAACAGCCGGTGCCCGGGATGTCGTCTCTGCCCATGAGGCAAGAAGCATTGTCAGGCAGAGCAGGAGTGCGGCAACAGCGGGGAAAGGCGCCCATCTCGTTCTTGCCCTGATCATCGCTCGTCTCCCGCTCGGGCGCCGGGTATTTCTTCTTGTGTCTTCACCCGGCCCGAACTTGATATCTGTAGCAAGTGTACCACTCTGGAGCGAGCATTCATCTTTGCGGCAGAATCCTGAGACCAATGGTCTCGGGTGATTAGGTATGTATGTAAGTTTGGTGTGCGTTGAGCTGGTAGGCGAGATATGGTTGTCTATGTGGCTTTACTATCGTAATTACTTTACTTCTACGTCACGTATGCCAGCGGGTCTCCAGGCAGGGGCGATAACGTGTGAGCAGTTGTCTTGTCCCAGCAGGGTGCCAAAGGTGACGGCAGTGTCTCCGAACCGGTCGTTAACCTGGTCCATGGCTTGCGAGAGGGTTGTGAGCCGCTGTTCTTCCGGGAAGAGGGGGAGCTGTTCCGAGGCATGTACAAGGTTGCTGATGGCCACGCCCAGGAGTCGTATTGGTTGCGTTAAGTGGAGTGTGTCGAGCAGTGCAGTGGCGGCTCGATAAATGTCGCTGCTTCGATTCAATGGGGAGGGGAGGGTTTCCTGGCGGCTGAACGTGGTGAAATCGGCATACCGTATTGTCAGGGTAACTGTTTTTCCTTTGGTTTTGTAGCGGCGCGCGCGGCGTCCAACCATCTCTGACAGCATAAGCAGGTACTTATGTATGTCTTCCTTGCTGGTGAGGTCGTGGTCCAGGGTTGTGCTGTGGCTGATGCTTTTCACTTCTTCTTCCGTTGTGGTCGGTATTACGGGGGAGTCGTCAATGCCCTGTCCCATCTGTGTGAGTCGTGCTCCCATGACACCGAAATGTCGGCTAAGTATCCCCGGGCTGAAGTGTCCCAGGTCGTTGCAGGTGGAAATGCCAAGGTATTTCAGTCGTTGTTCAGTGGATGGGCCTATTCCGCAGAGGCTGCGGATCGGGGTCGTTTTCATGAGTGAAGCCACGTTTTCGGGTGGGATGATGGTGAGGCCGTCAGGCTTTTGCATGTCAGAGGCGAGTTTTGCCAAAAGCTTGTTTGGAGCGATGCCGATGGAGCAGGTGAGGCCGAATCGGTCCAGGATGCGGGCTTTAATCTCGCGGGCAATCACGTCGGCGCTGCCGAAAAGTCGAAGCGAACCGCTCAGGTCGAGAAAGGCTTCGTCAATGGAAA
This sequence comes from Geobacter sp. PheSNFMC, assembly GCF_059620965.1. NCBI lineage: Bacteria > Pseudomonadati > Thermodesulfobacteriota > Desulfuromonadia > Geobacterales > Geobacteraceae > Geobacter > Geobacter sp. PheSNFMC. Next base: position 92,700 of record NZ_JCAMRN010000002.1, on the reverse strand, counting down.
AGACTTCCACAAGGGGGGTAAATTGCCCGAGCATTTCGAAGATCAGTTTTGAAATGCGGGTGTATTCCCGGTTGTTGCCGATAACGAGGATCAATTCCGGGCAGAGCCGTTTTGCCTCGTGAGTTGTCATGCCTGTCCTGACCCCGTGGGCGCGGGCCTCGTAGGATGCGGTGGTGATGATGGTGCGCGCGCCTGACCCGATAACCGCAACCGGCTTTCCCTGGAGGGATGGGTCTGCTTGTTGCTCGACAGAGGCAAAAAAGGCGTTCATGTCCAGATGGAGGATGGTTCGATGGGTGTTCATAGTTAAGTATCAGCGCACCTGCTTACCTATGTATTAATTGTGCCTGCTGTCAGCACATGCGCCGGTAAATACCTACTACCTTGCCGATTATCCATGCCTCCTGTCCCCCGCTCCGAACTATGATGGGGGCCATATTGGGATTTTCGGGCTGAAGCCGGATATGGTCCGCTCCCTGGTAGAAACGCTTGAGCGTTGCTTCGCCGTCGATCATGGCTACCACGATGTCGCGGTTCTCCGCTGTCTGCTGGGGGCGGACCAGGGCCAGGTCCCCTTCGATGATCGCGGCATTGATCATGGAGTCGCCCTTGATTCTGAGAAAAAAGGCGCCGCCTTTGACCAGGGACTGATCAATCGAGATGTGCTCCTCGATTTCCTCTGTGGCGATCTGGGGGACTCCGGCCCGCACAACCCCGATCACGGGTAACGAAACGGCAGGGGCGCGCCGTGCCCGCCCAGTCAGAGTTATGCCGCGCGAGTTCCCCGGTTCCCGCTGGAGGTAGCCTTTCCGGGCAAGAGCCTCCAGGTGCTTTGCAATGCCCAGTGTGCCGCTCACGTTCAGGTGGTGGGCTATTTCCCGAATGGTAGGAGGATAGCCGTAACGATCCACGTGGGAGGTTATGAACTCAAGCACGGTGCGCTGGCGGGGGGTAAGTGTTTCCATGGGGACGGCTCCCTTGTTGGTTGTCATATGTCAACCTAACATGAAAAAAACAAAGGTGTCAAGGATGGGAAACAGTGAGCGGGAATTGCCTTAGGATAGAGTCAGGCAACAGGGCAGGGGGAAGAGATTCGGGAAGGATGGTGTGTAATGGCGCGAATCGGGAGAAGCGGTGCGGGGCATCCCCCGTGCGCCCGGATTCAACGCACGGGGGTAACGATCGGTTATTCCTTGATAAAGACTGCCAGTTCCACGTGATCCCCCTCGGCCAGGCATGCGGGGAAGCACAGGCAGAGGTGATCGGCCGGCGGAACGATGCCGCCGGATGCCTCAACGATCCGGGGAGGCGCGATTTCGATTGATTTGCCGAGTTGAGCCGCCTTGGCGGCTATGTTGCCGCATACCACGTTGATGAATTCCATCACCGTGTCGTCCAGAACCTCCTTGGGCTCTTCGTCCACATTGGCTTCCTTGAGGATTGCCCTGGCGATTCTGGCCTGGGCATCCGTGGACACTCCCATCAGGTAGCACCCGGAGACGTCGCCGGAGAAATCCATGGCCGCGTAGACATCCTTCCTGGGCAGCCGATTCGCCACAAAGCACGGTTCGGGACGAAACGTGAGAAGCGCCACCCGGGTAAGCATCTTGCGGGAGAGGTCGACTACCATTTCCCAGATGTTCGGGTTTGCAAGGCCGGCCGGGATGCTTACCGTGTCAGTGGCGTACTGAGCCTGATCCACCTTGAATTCGTCCAGATAGCGGGGAAGGTCGTCGGCGGAAAGCCCGCCGACCTTGACCAGGGCTTCGCCGATGTAAAGGTGGCCGTTCTTTTGGCGGGTGAGCACCTGCTGCATCTGGTCGGCAGTGAGAAGCTCCAGCTTGACGGCCATGTCGCCGAAGCGCAGGTCTTCGCACCGCTGGGCGTTGTGGACTTTTTCGATGTCGGCTTCGGTCAGAAGCCCCATGGCCATGGCCGTGGCGCCGAAGCTCAGGTTTACCGATTCTTGCAATTCTATGGCCTGCAGGAGAACTTCCCGCGTTACCACTCCTTTTTCAACGAGAAACTGTCCGAAAAACTTGACCGCCATGTCCGGTCCTCCCTGCGAGATTGATGAATAAGGGGGGGCGAGCCGGGTTAGAGCTCGCGGAGGATCTTCAGTACATTGTCAGCCTCGAAGGGCTTGGAGATGACTGTCCGGGCGCCGAGCCGCAGGGCTTCGGTGAACTTGTCGCCGACTCCACCCAGGGAGGTGACCATCACCACCTTGATGTTCTTGTCAAGGGCCACCAGGGTTCGCAGGGCCGTGAGTCCATCCATGCCCGGCATGTTCATGTCCATGCAGATGATATCCGGGTGCTCGGTCTGGTGCATGCGGATGGCCTCCATGCCGTTCTTGCCGTGTCCGACCACCTGGAATTCGCCGCTTTCCGAAAGAATCTTGTCAAGCTGACGGGCCACCGAGATGCTGTCGTCCACAATGAGAACCTTTTTCATGCATTCCTCCTTCCTATGGTCACGCCGAACGCGTTTGATTTCTCCATACATAATTTCATATCGGCAGGTTGCCCGTTTCGTTTAGCAAAAAAACAGCCGGAGACGGGCTCCGGCTGTCATTGGCGGGTGACGGTGAGATTATGCCTGTTTAATTTAAGAGTTACCGAGGCGTCTTACCAGGATCGTTACTCGCCTTTCCGGCTTTCGATAAAGAAGAAAGGGGCGCGCCGTTTCATGTGGCGCGCCTCTTTATTGTGAGCAAGGGTAAGATTGGCATATCAGGTGTTGCATAATTTATGGGCAAAAGAAAAGGCCCATCAATCTAGTTGATGGGCCTTTGTTGTTGGTGCGGTAGAATGGACTCGAACCATCACGGGGTAACCCCCGCCAGCCCCTCAAGCTGGTGCGTCTACCAATTCCGCCACTACCGCAAACCTTTGTTTTTGTCTGAACCCTGATGGCATCAGGCTTCTTCGTCATCAGGGACCCACTTTGTAGCATTATCTCTGTGTGGGTGTCAACTGCTTTTTTCCGGAACCTCTATTTTGCCGGTGCTGCCGGTGTCGGCGTGGGGACCGCCGGTTGCGCGGGAGCTGGCTGGCTCTGTTGAGGCTGCGCCGGCGGCGCAGCCGGTTGGGGAGCCGGAGCCGACACACCCTTGGCAGGCATGATGGACGAGGTTTCCGCGCGGCCGGACAGGTACGCGAGGGTAAGGGATGTCAGCATGAAGATGACGGCTGCGGCAGTGGTGAGTTTGCTGAGGAAGGTTGTTCCTCCGCTGGCGCCGAAGACCGACTGGCTGCCGCCCGCACCGAACGATGCGCCCATTTCGGCTCCCTTGCCAGACTGGAGCAAAACGATGCCGATCAGCGCGAGACAGACGAGAATGTGAAGAAACGTCAAAAAGATCATCATAATGCCAACTCCACTGTATGTTAGTAACCTGAAATCCATACCACAGGTTAATTGAAATGCCAAGTCCTAACTTGGCGTTCTTTCGTGTTTACATACTGAATGAAGCAATGGCCGCAAAAGAGTCCGCCTTGAGGCTGGCCCCTCCCACCAGTGCGCCGTCGATATCGGGTTGGGTCATGAGCCCTTTGATGTTCTCGGGCTTCACGCTGCCTCCGTAAAGGATGCGAACCGCCTCTGCCGCCGGTTTGCCGAGAAGTTCGGACACTACGCCCCTGATGAAGGCGTGAGCTTCCTGGGCCTGGGCGTCCGTGGCGGTTTTTCCGGTGCCTATGGCCCATACCGGCTCATAGGCAATGATGACGTCTTTGAGGTCGCCGGCGGAAAGCCCGGCCAGTCCGCCGTTCAACTGTGCCCGCAGCACGTCGAACGTTGTGCCCGCCTCGCGCTCTACCAGGGATTCTCCGATGCAGGCAATGGCCGTGAGTCCTGCCTTGAGGGCGGCCTTGATCTTGCGATTCACGGTTTCATCGGTTTCGCCGAAATACTGGCGGCGCTCTGAATGGCCGATGATGACATGGCTGCATCCGGCATCCACGAGCATGCCCGGCGAAATCTCGCCGGTGTAAGCCCCTTCCTCTTCCCAGAAGCAGTCCTGGCCAGCGAGCTTGATGGCTGAGCCGTCCAGGGCGCCCTTTACGGCGGCCAGCACGGTAAAAACCGGAGCCACGATGATTTCGACCCCCTGCACATCCTTCACCAGCGGAGCAAGCCCATTGACCAGTTCACGGGCCTCGGCGCGCTTTTTGAACAGCTTCCAGTTTCCTGCAATGACGGGTGTTCTCATGGACGCTCCTCCTATTTTCCGTTTTCTTCGAGCACCTTGATGCCGGGGAGTTTCTTGCCTTCGAGGAGCTCAAGAAAGGCGCCGCCGCCGGTGGAGATGTAGCTGATCTTGGCATATTCACCGGCGCGGTGGACCGCCGAGTCGGTGTCGCCGCCGCCGACAATGGTAAGGGCGTAGGAGTTGGCCACGGCTGTCACCATGGCAAAGGTCCCGCGGGAAAAGGCATCCATCTCGAAAACCCCCATGGGGCCGTTCCAGATGATGGTCTTGGCGTTCTGGAGCGCCTCGGTGAAGAGGGCCACCGTGGCGGGACCGATATCAAGCGCCATCCACTCTTCGGGGATTTCCTGAATGGTGGTCACCTTGGTCTCGGCCTCGGGGTTGAACCGGTCGGCAGCCACGCAGTCAACGGGGAGATAGAACTTGATCCCCTTTTCTCGGGCTTTGGCGTAGGTCGAGCGGGCCGTTTCGATCAAATCCTCCTCCACCAGCGACTTGCCCACGTTGTAGCCGAGGGCCTTCAGGAAAGTGAATGCCATGCCTCCGCCGATGATGATTTTGTCCACCTTGTTGAGCAGGCTTTCGAGAACTTCCAGCTTGCCCGAAACCTTTGCCCCGCCCAGGATGGCGACCAGCGGGCGGATCGGCTTTTGCATTGCCTTTTCGAAGTAGTTCATTTCGTTCTTCATGAGAAATCCGGCCGCAACTACCGGAAAGAACGCTGTTATCGCTTCAACTGACGCATGGGCCCGGTGCGAGACGGCAAAGGCGTCGTTCACGTAGATCTCGCAGCCGTTGGCCAGTTCGCGGGCAAAGTTTTCGTCGTTTTTCTCCTCGCCCTCATAGAAGCGTACGTTTTCCAGCATGATGATGTCGCCGGATTTCATGGCGTCGATCATCTGCCGAACTTCGCTGCCGATGCAGTCGGGCGCCAGGAGTACCTCTTTACCCAGGAGCCGCGAGAGACGCTTTGCCGCCGGGGTCATGGAGTACTTGGGCTTGCGCTCCCCCTTGGGGCGTCCCAGGTGGGAAGCGAGAATCACTTTCGCGCCGGCATCGAGGGCGAAGTTGATGGTGGGGAGGACCGCCCTGATGCGCGTGTCTTCGGTGATATTCTGATGTTCGTCCAGGGGAACGTTGAAGTCGACCCTGATGAAGACCTTTTTGTCTTTAAGTTCAGGTATTTCGTCAATATAGCGGATTGCCATGGTTTCCTCCCGAGTAGATGGTTGTCAGTAATGCAGGGGGCAGGGGTGGTCTGACTGGCGGGCAAAAGAAAAGGGGGGATTGATCCCCCCCCTTGCGTGTATCCGGTTTACTTGGACGCGATGAGTTTCATCAGGTCCACGACCCGGTTGGAGAAACCGGTTTCGTTGTCATACCACGAAAGGACCTTTACCATGGTGCCGTCAATGACCTTGGTGCTCGGAGCGTCAACGATGGAGGAGTGAGTGGTGCCGTTGAAGTCGATGGAGACCAGGGGCTCTTCCTCGAATCTGAGGATTCCCTTGAGGCTTCCTTTGGCTGCTTTTTTGAGGGCTGCGTTCACTTTTTCGGCATCGGTCTTCTTCTTGAGGGTGACCACGAGGTCGACCACCGAGACGTTGGGGGTCGGGACGCGAATGGCCATGCCGTCAAGTTTGCCTTTCAGCTCCGGAAGAACGAGAGAGACCGCCTTGGCGGCGCCGGTGGTGGTCGGGATCATGGACATGGCCGCGGCCCGGGCGCGACGCAGGTCCTTGTGGGGAAGGTCGAGAATCTGCTGGTCGTTGGTGTAGGAGTGAACCGTGGTGACCAGTCCTTTTTCGATGCCGAAGGTTTCATGGAGAACCTTTGCCACGGGGGCGAGGCAGTTCGTGGTGCAGGAGGCGTTGGAAATGATGTTGTGCTTCTTAGGATCATAGGCGTCATGGTTGACCCCCATGACGATGGTGATGTCTTCGTTGGTGGCAGGAGCCGAGATGATGACTTTCTTGGCGCCGGCCTTCAGGTGGAGTTCGGCCTTTTCGCGCGCCGTGAACAGGCCCGTCGCTTCCAGGACCACGTCGATCTTCATCTTTTTCCACGGGAGAAGCTCGGGATTTCTCTCGGCTATGATGGTGATGGGCTTGCCATTCACGATGATTGCGCCGTCGCCTACCTCAACCTTGCCGGGGAACGGGCCATGGACCGAATCATATTTAAGAAGGTGAGCCAGGGTCTTGGCGTCGGTGAGGTCGTTGATGGCAACGATCTCAATACCCTTCTCCTTGGTAGCCGCGCGGAGCACGGAGCGTCCGATCCTGCCGAAACCGTTGATTGCAACCCTGAGAGCCATTGAAACCTCCTGTCGCGTGATGTGAGAGCTCGGCGAGCCTGTAGTATACAAACCCCGCAATCATATAGGGTTGCGGGCCGAGCGTCAACCGTTTTGTGCCGTCAGGGACGGTCTCACGCTGCATCGGGCGAGGCGCCGCATGTATAAAAATGATGAGAAGGTTATGAAAGTTGTGCTACTATAGGCCCGTCAAGAAGGAGCGTTTTCTCCGTCCTTGTTCATACGGTTCCATGAAAAATACCCTTGAAAAACGAATAATCCTTTTTTCATTCATCATCCTGTTTCTCACGATTGCCGCCAATTCCGGCATGGATGTCGTGGGGTTCAGGCGTGATTATATCCAGGCGCTGATCCTGCGATCGCAAAGCCTCGGGACCTCTTTGCGCGGGAGTATCGAGAAGGTTGTCGGCCTCGGCATCGACATCAGGGATATCGAGGGTCTGAGCGAAAAGTGTCGGGAGCTGGTCAACTCCAGCCCTGAAATCGCCTATTGCGTCATCACGGACAGTGAAAGTTCCGTTCTGTTTCTCAACGATCCCGTCTATCGTTCCCTACGCTTCGACATCATCAAGAAGGCTTTTACCACCCGGCTCGACCAGAGTATCCATTTGATCGGGGAAGATGGTGCCTATTACGATACGGTGACGCCGGTCCGTTCGTCGGATGGCAAGCAGGTGGCGCTCGTTCATATCGGTTTCTCGCAAAAGGTGGTTGATCAGAAGGTTGGAGGGATCATCCTCCGCTCCGTCATGGTGCTGGGGCTTTTTTTCCTGATCTCGTTTTCGCTGGTGGTCATTTTTGTCAAGAAGAGCATTGTGCAGCCCATTTCCGCCCTTTTGGGCGGGGTGAAAAAGATCAGGGAAGGGAACTTCGATCACCGGATCGACGAACTATCCGTGTATGAGTTCAACGAACTCGCCCGGAATGTGAACGTCATGTCCGAAGCCCTGGGAAACCGCGAGGAGGAGATCAAGCGCAATTACCAGGAACTTGAGAATATCCACAACGATCTCCATTCGTCGTACCTCAAGCTGGAAAGCCTGAGTCTCGAGCTGGAGAAGAGCGAAGAGTTGTACAAGTCTCTGCTGGAGGACGCCAGTGACGCCATCGTTGTCGTGGATGAGAACGAGATCGTCAAGATGGTTAACAAGATGGCGGAGGAATTTTTCGGCCACAGCTCAGAGGAGGTCGTCGGCTTGCCCCTGAGCAGAATGCTTGTCCTGGTCAAGACCCACAATATCCCCATTGTCTACAACTTTTTCCAGGAGGTGGGGAAGGGGAGGCATGTGGCAGAGGAGATCCGCTTCTCGCGGGTGGAGGGTGAACAGGTTGTGGGGCTCATCCACGCCAACACCGTTACCATCGGGTCCGAACGCCTCATTCAGGCAATCATCCGCGACGTAACCCGCGAACGTGAGATCCTTTTCAACCTGGAAAAAAGCGCCACCGACCTGGCCCGGCTCAACAAGATGAAGGACTCGTTCCTGGGGATAGCCTCCCACGAGCTCAAAACGCCGCTCACCGTGATCATGGGGTATGCGGAGCTGATCCTTTCCGACATGAGCGGCAAGGTTGACCGGAATGTGGTCGACATGGTGCAGAACATCTCCAATGCCGCTGCTCGGCTCGACAATATCGTCAAGGATATGGTCGATATCTCCATGATCGACGAAAGGCGGCTCCGGCTCAAGCTCGACGATGTCGATGTGAACCGGCTGATCGAAGACTCCATGAACGAGCTCCGCTTTTTCGTCTCCATGCGCAAGCAGAAATTGATCGGCGAACTGGATGAGACGGTCCCCCGGATCAAGGGAGACCCTGTGCGGCTCATGCAGCTCATGTCGAACGTCATCGGCAACGCCATCAAGTTTACCCCCGATGGCGGCCGGATCACCGTTTCCACCCGGACCAAGTACCTGCTCCGCTCCAAGCAGGCGCCGATTCCGGAACTGGCCAAGCCGGTGGTCAATATCGGCAAGGAACAGCACCTTTACGTTGAAATCACTATCACAGACACCGGCATCGGCATCGATATGGATGATCAGCTCCGAATATTCGACAAATTCTACGAGGTGGGAAATATCGAAGAGCACAGTTCGGGCAAGGTGGCATTCAAGGCGCGCGGCGCGGGGCTCGGGCTTTCCATTGCCAAGGGAATCGTCGAGATGCATGGCGGCGAGATATGGGTCGAGTCGCCCGGCTACAATCCCGAGCAATTTCCCGGCTCCACCTTCCATATCGTGCTGCCCCTGAATCCCATCACCGGAGATGGAAGCATCGATTACCTCAATCTGCTTGAGTGACCTTCGCGATCCTGACCGAAGCCGGCATCCGGCAACCGTTGATCGTTAGAAAATTTTTCCGCCTTTCGCCTTGAATCATCCCCCCTGTTTCCTGTATATAAGATAGGTTGAGCTGTCCGGTTGCCGGTAGACCGAAAGGCCATGAATGGAGGGTGTGTGAGGGTTTGTCTCCTCGCCAGCGGGAGCAAGGGCAATTCCCTGTTCATCGAGACCGGCGAGAGCAGGATTCTTGTTGATGCGGGCCTCTCGGCCCGGGAACTGGTCCGCAGGCTTGCTCTTGTCGGGGTTGAGGCCGATGATCTCGATGCGCTGTTCATCAGCCACGAGCACACGGACCATGTGCGGGGTGCCGGAGTTCTGGCCAGGAAGTACCGGATACCGGTTCACGTGAGCTATCCGACACACCGGGAGATCAGCGGTCAGCTCCATGGCGCCGATGTGATCGAGTTCGAGTCGGGCTATTCCTTCACGTTTCGGGATGTGCTCGTGGACCCGTTCCGGATCACCCATGACGCCTGCGATCCGGTGGGGTTCTCCATTGAAAGCAGGGAGGGAAAGGTCGGGGTCGCGACTGATCTGGGAACCGCAACCCGTCTCGTGACTGACAAGCTCGCGGGCTGCCGGACCTTGGTCGTGGAGTCGAATCACGACGAGGGGATGCTGATGGACGGGCCCTATCCCTGGCACCTGAAACAGCGGATCAAGTCCCGTCACGGACACCTATCCAACAACGATACAGCGGCCCTCCTGGCCGAGGTGATCAACCCCGGACTGGAGGGGCTTTTTCTTGCCCACCTCTCGGAGGTAAACAACGATCCCGTCATGGCCCGCCAGGTAACCGCCAGTTTCCTGGCCGGGCAGAACATCTGCTCCCCACGTCTCATTATGGGTGATCAGTATCGGCCCAGCGAGCTTTTGAATATCTGACAGGCTGCTGGCGTCGTTTTCTGCAGCCTGCCGACCGACCCGCACAGGATGGATGCTTCGTGTGTTCCGACTCCTGTCAGGGGCTGCACATACTTCATTGAACGAAAGGAAGGACCCGCCCGTGATCGAACGTTACAGCCGTCCCGAAATGGCCCGTATCTGGGAGCCGCGCAACCGCTACCAGAAGTGGCTCGACATCGAGATTTACGCCTGCGAGGCCCACGCCGGCCTGGGCAACGTGCCCCGCGACGCGGTGGAGCGCATCAAGGCAAAGGCTGACTTCGACGTGGACCGCATCGACGAGATCGAGCGGACCGTGAAGCACGACGTCATCGCCTTTCTCACCTCCGTTGCCGACTACATCGGAGATGATTCGCGCTTCGTCCACCTGGGACTCACGTCGTCGGACGTGCTCGACACATCGTTCGCCATGCTCCTGACCGAGGCATCCGATCTCATCATCGATGACATCAAACGCCTCATGGAGGTCATCAAGCGCCGCGCTTACGAACACAAGGATACGCCGATGATGGGGCGTTCCCACGGCATTCACGCCGAACCGGTCACCTTCGGCATCAAGATGGCCCTCTGGTACGACGAGATGAAGCGCAATCTCCGCCGGATGGAGGCTGCCCGGGAAACCGTTGCCTACGGCAAGATATCCGGCGCGGTCGGCACCTTTGCCAATATCGATCCGCAGGTGGAGGAATATGTCTGCGCCAAGGCAGGGCTCAAACCGGCTCCCTGCTCGACCCAGGTGATCCAGCGGGACCGCCACGCGGAGTTCTTCTCCACCCTGGCGATCATCGCCGCCTCCATCGAGAAGTTCGCCGTGGAGATCCGTCATCTCCAGCGAACCGAAGTGCTTGAGGCCGAGGAGTTTTTCAGCAAGGGGCAAAAGGGGTCGTCGGCCATGCCCCACAAGCGCAATCCCGTCCTTTCGGAGAACCTGACCGGCCTTGCACGGCTCATGCGGGGCTACGCGGTATCCGCCCTCGAAAACGTGCCCCTCTGGCACGAGCGGGATATCTCCCACTCGTCCGTCGAGCGGGTCATCGGCCCGGACGCCACCATCTGTCTCGATTTCATGCTCAACCGGGCCATCGGGCTCATCGACAATCTCGTGGTCTACCCCGAGAACATGATGCGGAACCTGAACCTCATGCGCGGCCTCATCTTCTCCCAACGGGTACTCCTTAAGCTGGCCACTGCCGGTGCGTCACGCGAGAAGGCCTATGAACTGGTCCAGCGCAATGCCATGAAGGTGTGGGAGCAGGGCAAGGATTTCCAGGAGGAGCTCCTGGCCGACAGTGAAGTGCGCGGTTTCCTCCCGGAGGATGAAGTCCGTGAGGCCTTTGACCTCAACTACCACCTGAAGCATGTGGACACCATCTTCACGAGGGTCTTCGGTGGCTGACATCATAGCGTTTCTCAGCAGCTTCTACCGGTTGGAGGCAGGGGATCATCTGCTGCTCTTCTGGCTGAAGGAAGCCCTCATCGCCCTGATCATCTTCAGTTTTTTCTGGGGGTTGTCTCTGCTTCTCCGGACTCTGCTTAGCAGATGGGTCCCCCGGTTCACCGCGTTCACGAGCACCGACCTGGACGACCGCATTCTGACGCGCGTGACGCCGCCTGCCTGTCTGCTGGTGGTGTTGGCCGGGCTCTACTATGCGGTCAAGTCGCTGCCGTTTCCGGAGAAGGCCCACGTGCTCAGTGCCGGGGCCATCTTTATCATTAACACCATCGTTGTGACCAATATTGCCTGGCGGGTCACAAACGAGCTGTTGGTGTGGTATGGAAGCCGGCTTGCCGAGCGTCACGGGGCCGGAGTGGACCGGCAGATCATCCCTCCCCTTGAAAAGCTCATTACCATTTTCCTCTCGGGCATCGCCCTGATGGTGGTGCTGCAGCACTTCAACTACGACATCATATCGGTGGTGACGGCACTGGGCATCGGCTCCCTTGCCATCGGTATGGCGGCAAAGGAAACGCTGGCAAACATGATCTCCGGTTTTACCCTCATGGTGGACCGTCCCTTCCGCATCGGCGACCGGATTCAGCTTGCCTCCGGCCAATGGGGTGACGTGGCCGATATCGGGTTGAGAACCACCAAGATCAAGACCGTGGACAATACGCTGCTCATCATTCCCAACTCGGAGCTTTGCAACACCACCATCATCAATCTGGCGTTTCCCGACGTCCGCGCCAAGGGGCGGATCAACATCGGCATTTCCTATGACAGCGACGTCGAACGGGCCAAGTCGCTGCTGGTGGAAACGGCTCTGGATGTCCCCGCGGTGCTGCGGGAGCCGGCGCCAGAGGCGTTTTTCGTGTCGTTCGGCGAAAGCGCCCTCAATATGTCGCTCTTCTTCTGGGTGAGTGAATACGGCTCTGTCTTCGCCACTGCCGATAAAATCAATGAACGGATCATCGCACGGTTCCGCGAGGAGGGGATCACCATTCCCTATCCGATACGGACGGTCATCATGGAAAAGGAACAGTAAATGGCGCAACGAATCGAAATCGCCCTGAAAGAGGGAGTTCGCGATGCCCGCGGCGAGCGGGTTCGGCGGGAGATCGAGCATTTTCTCCACCTGCCGGTGCGCGAGGTGCGCACCATCGACGTCTATACGGTGGATGCCGGCATTTCGCAGGAAGAGCTGGTGAAAGCCGCCTCGGAGCCGTTCAGCGACCCGGTCATCCAGACCTGGAGCCTGGACCGGCCTCTTGCCGACGGGTTCGACTACCTGGTGGAGGTCGGGTTCCGACCCGGCGTTACCGACAACGTGGGCCGCACGGCCCGGGAGGCCATCGAATACATCACCGGCCGTCCCTTTGCCGCAGGAGAGGGGGTCTACACCTCGGTGCAGTACCTGCTTTCCGGAGCCCTGTCGCGGACCGATGTGGAACGGATTGCCCGCGACCTCCTCTGCAACACGCTCATCCAGCGCTACATTGTCCTGGATCGGGCGGAATTCACCGCTTCCGGCGGGGTTGCAGTCGTTGTCCCCAAAGTGACGGGAGAAACCCGCGCCCAGGTTCGGGAGATCGACCTGAACGTTTCCGACGAGGAGCTGATGCGGATCAGCCGCGAAGGGGTTCTTGCCCTCACGCTCGACGAAATGAAGGTGATCCAGGGCCATTACCGCGACCCCGCCGTGATAGCGGAACGGGCCAAGGTCGGGCTTGCGGCCAGACCCACCGACGCGGAGCTGGAGGCCCTCGCCCAGACCTGGTCGGAGCACTGCAAGCACAAGATTTTCTCCGGTAACATCGAATATGTCGACGAAAACGGCAACCGCGAGGAGATCCGCTCCCTGTTCAAGACCTTTATTCAGGGAACCACCAGGAAGGTACGGGAGCAGCTCGGCGAGCGGGACTTCTGCCTTTCGGTCTTCAAGGACAATGCCGGGGTCATCCGCTGGAACGACGACTGGTCCCTGGTGTTCAAGGTGGAGACCCACAACTCTCCGTCGGCCCTGGACCCCTATGGCGGAGCGCTCACCGGCATCGTCGGCGTGAACCGCGACCCCTTCGGCACCGGCAAAGGGTCCAAACTCATCTTCAATACCGATGTCTTCTGCTTTGCATCGCCGTTCTACGACAAGCCCCTTCCGAGCCGGCTGCTGCACCCGCGCCGCATCTATGAGGGCGTCGTGGAAGGGGTGGAGCACGGTGGCAACAAGAGCGGCATCCCCACGGTGAATGGCTCCATCGTCTTTGACGACCGTTTCGCCGGCAAGCCCCTGGTCTTCTGCGGCACGGCAGGGCTCATGCCCGCCACCATCAACGGGGTCCCGGCCCACGAGAAGTTCATCCGTCCCGGCGATCTGATCGTCATGACCGGCGGTCGCATCGGCAAGGACGGCATCCACGGCGCCACCTTTTCATCCGAAGAGCTCCACGAAGGCTCTCCGGTGACGGCGGTGCAGATCGGCGACCCCATCACCCAGAAGCGGATGACCGATTTCCTCATCCGCGCGCGGGACAAGGGGCTCTACAACTTCATCACCGACAACGGCGCCGGCGGGCTTTCCTCGTCCATCGGCGAGATGTCGGGCGAGTGCGGCGGCTGCCGCATGGATCTGTCCAAGGCGCCTCTCAAGTATCCGGGGCTCGATCCCTGGGAAATCCTGATCTCGGAGGCCCAGGAGCGGATGAGCCTCGCGGTGCCGCCCGAGCACATCGACGAGTTCATGGCCATGGCCCGCCGTTTCGGCGTTGAGGCGACCATACTCGGCGAGTTCACCGATTCAGGCTATTTCCACATCATGTACGGGGACAGAACCGTCGCGTACCTTCCCATGGACTTCCTCCACGAAGGGCTTCCTCCCATGCAGATGCGGGGAGTATGGGAAGTGAAGCGTCACGAGGAGCCGGCGCCGGAGGTGAAGGAAGACTATGCTGCCGACCTGAAGCAACTGCTCGGTTCGCTCAATATCTGCTCCAAGGAGTCGGTGGTCCGGCGCTATGACCACGAGGTGCAGGGGGGGAGCGTGGTGAAGCCGTTCACGGGCGTTGCCAACGACGGCCCCTCGGATGCGGCGGTGATCCGGCCGGTGCTCGACTCCTTCGAGGGGGTCGTGGTGAGCCACGGCATCTGCCCGCGGTACAGCGACATTGATACCTACCACATGACCGCCAACGCCATTGACGAGGCCCTGCGCAACTATGTGGCCGTGGGCGGCTCCCTGGATCTGGTGGCGGGGCTCGACAACTTCTGCTGGTGCGACCCGGTCCAGTCCGACAAGACCCCTGACGGCGAGTACAAGATGGCCCAACTGGTTCGCTCCAACAAGGCCCTCTATGACTATTGCGTTGCCTTCGGCATCCCTCTCATCTCGGGCAAGGACTCCATGAAGAACGACTTCTGGGACGGCAACGTGAAGATATCCATCCCGCCGACCCTCCTGTTCTCGGTGATCGGCAAGATCGACGACATCCGCACTGCAGTCACCATGGATGCCAAGCGTCCGGGCGACATCGTCTACCTCCTGGGCAAGACCGGCTATGAACTGGGCGGCTCCGAGTACCTGGCCCTCAAGGGATACGTGGGCAACAGCGTGCCGCAGGTGAATACGGCCGAGGCGCTGCCGCGTTACCGTGCCTTGCACCGGGCCATCAGCCAAGGGCTGGTTGCTTCATGTCACGACCTTTCCGACGGCGGCCTCGCCGTGGCCCTGGCCGAAACGGCCTTTGCCGGCGGATTCGGCATTGCCGCCGAACTGGCACGGGTCCTCTGGAGCGGCGATGAATCCCGGAAGAGCGACGCAGCTCTCCTGTTCTCCGAGTCTGCGTCGCGGCACTTGGTCACGGTTCGTCCCGAAAACCGGGATGCCTTCGAGTCGGTCATGGCAGGGAACTGCTTCTCCTCCATCGGAGTGGTGACGGAAGAGGGTAGGGTGACCATTGCCGGTCTTTCGGGCACCGGGGTCATCGACGCGGGGATCGACGAACTCAAGCAAGCGTGGCAGAGCCCGCTGAGGGAGCTGTAATCAATGGCAAAGGCACGAGCGATAGTCATTACCGGCAACGGCACAAACTGCGAAATGGAAGCGGCCCACGCCTGCCGCCTCGGCGGCTTCGACGAAACCGTCATCGCCCACATTTCCGATATTCTCACCGGCGAGGTCCGGCTCGACGAGTTCCATTTCCTCAATCTCACCGGCGGGTTCCTGGATGGGGACGACCTGGGGAGCGCCAAGGCCCAGGCAAACCGCTTCAGATATGCCCGGATCAACGACCTGAAAGAACACCTGATCGACCAGATCATGCGTTTCATTGATGCGGGCAAGCTGATCCTCGGCGTCTGCAACGGGTTCCAGCTCATGACCAAGATGGGACTGCTGCCTGCCATTGACGGCGCCTATCTGACCCAGACGGCAACTCTCACCTTCAATGACTGCGGCAGATTCCAGGATCGCTGGGTCTACCTGAAAGTCGACCCGGCATCGCCGTCGATCTACACGAGGGGAGTGGACAGGGGGCTCTATCTGCCAATCCGCCACGGCGAAGGCAAGTTCGTTGTGGACGGCCCGGCAACCCTTGCCGCCATCGAAGGGAAGCACCTGGCGGTCTTCACCTATTCAGACGCGACATATTCGGCACCCACCATGGAGTTTCCGCTGAACCCCAACGGGTCGGTCAATGCCATCGCTGCGGTCTGCAACGAATCCGGCCGGCTCATGGGGATGATGCCTCATCCCGAGGCGTTCCTTCACCGGACCAATCATCCCCGCTGGACCCGCGAAGAACTTCCCGAAGAGGGGGATGGACTTGTCCTGTTCCGCAACGCGGCCGCCTACGTCAAGGCAAACCTGCTGTAGGGGCGGGTGTCCGCCAAACCATTTTGGAGAGATGATGAAGCTCTACAGACCAACGGAAGAGTGCGGCATTTTCGGTATCCACGGCCATCCCGAGGCGGCCAACCTGACTTATCTGGGGCTCTATGCCCTGCAGCACCGGGGGCAGGAGGCCTGCGGCATTGTTTCCTCGGACGGTCGCAGTCTCTATACCCACCGGAGCATGGGGCTCGTGGCGGATGTCTTCGGCAACCAGGAGATCTTCGGCAATCTCCCCGGCGAATCCGCCATCGGGCATGTGCGCTACTCCACCACCGGGGACTCGGTCCTCAAGAACGTACAACCCATCAAGGTCGACTACTCCCGGGGTTCCATTGCCGTTGCCCACAACGGTAACCTGGTGAACGCCCAATACATCAAGGACGAGTTGGAGGCCTGGGGTTCCATTTTCCAGACCACCATGGACACGGAGGTGATTCTCCACCTGCTGGCCACCTCCAAGCATAGTTCCCTGGAGGATCGGATCATCGATACCCTCGGCCGGATCAAGGGTGCCTACTGTCTTCTGTTTCTCACTGAGACCCGCATGGTGGCGGCCCGCGATCCACATGGCTTCCGCCCCCTTTGTCTCGGCAGGCTCGGCGATGCCTGGGTGGTTGCGTCCGAGAGCTGTGCCCTTGACCTGATCGAGGCCGAGTTTGTCCGTGAAATCGAGCCGGGCGAGATCGTGGTCATTACCAAGGACGGGCTCACCTCCCATTTCCCCCACAAGAAGATCGAGCCGGCACCCTGCATCTTCGAGTTCGTCTACTTTGCCCGCCCCGATTCCTACATCTTCGGCAAGAACGTCTACCAGGTCCGCAAGGAGTTCGGGCGCCAGCTCTGTCGCGAGCACGGCATCGATGCCGATATCGTTATCCCGGTTCCCGATTCGGGGGTCCCCGCGGCCCTGGGCTATGCCCAGGAGGCGGGCCTTCCCTTCGAGTTGGGGTTGATCCGCAACCACTACGTGGGGCGCACCTTCATCGAGCCACAGCAGTCGATCCGGCACTTCGGCGTGAAGATCAAGCTCAACCCGGTGCGGGAGGTGCTCAAGGGAAAGCGGGTGGTGGTCATCGATGATTCCATCGTCCGCGGCACCACTTCCCGCAAGATCGTGAAAATGGTACGCAATGCCGGCGCATCCGAGGTTCACGTTCGCATCTCATCACCTCCCACGAGCTATCCCTGCTACTACGGCATCGACACCCCCACCCGCAAAGAACTCATCTCCTCGTCACACACCATCGAGGAAATCCGCAAGTACATAACCGCCGATTCGCTGGGCTACCTTTCGGAGGAAGGGCTGCTCCAGGCCGTGGGCGCCGGCAGCAACCCCTTCTGCAAGGCCTGTTTCTCCGGCGGCTACCCGATTACATTTCCGCGCCTCATGGCCGAACCCCAACTGGACCTTTTCTGAAAGGAGTGAACCGACCAATGACCGACAAGGAACGACTGAAGCAGATCATTCTGGAGCTGTCCTACGAGAAGCGGAGGGTAATTCTCGCCTCGGGCCGCGAAAGCGACTTCTATTTCGACGGCAAGCAGACCACCCTCCATGCCGAAGGGGGACTGCTGGTGGGCAAGCTTTTCTATGAGACCATCAAGGATGTGCAAGGGGTCCAGGGGGTAGGGGGGATCACCCTCGGCGCCGACCCCATTGCCACGGCAACCTCCATTGCCGCATTTCTGGACGGTCGCCCCATGCACGCGTTCATTATCCGCAAAGAACCCAAGGGGCACGGCACGGGCCAGTGGCTTGAAGGACGCAAGAACCTCCCTCCTGGATCAAAGGTGGTCATTGTCGAAGACGTGGTTACCACTGGCGGTTCCTCCATGAAGGCGGTCAAGCGGGCTGAAGAGGAAGGGCTCCAGGTGCTCTGCATCGTTTCCCTGGTTGACCGCGAGGAGGGGGGCCGCGAGAATATCGAGCAGGAAGGGTACGAGCTCCGGACCATCTTTACCAAGTCCGAACTGCTGGCCTGACAAGGGCCGGAGGCTTCGAAAGCATGAGGAGAAGGCAGGCGGGTGCGCTCCCGCCTGCCTTTTTAATGGAACCATGGAAGAAATTCTCGACCACTACGGCAGCCTGCTCTCCCGCATCGACGACTGGTTCCGCGCCTGCCTCGGCAGTTCGGGCGACCGCATCCGCTGTGCCGACGGCTGTTCGGACTGCTGCCGGGGGCTCTTCGACATAACGCTCCTGGACGCGGCCTTTCTGCGCCGGGGCTTTGACCGGCTCGACCCGGAGGTGCGCGGGCAGGTCCTTGACCGATGCCGGGAGCGTATCGCAGGACTCGGACTGGTGTGGCCCGAATTCGATCAGCCCTTCATCCTCAACATGCGCCCCGAGGATGAGTGGGAAGCGCTCATGCCAGATGACGACGAGACTCCCTGTCCGCTTCTGGATCAACGTGGCCGCTGTCTCGTCTACGGGTATCGCCCCATGACCTGCCGCCTGCACGGGCTTCCCCTTATCGATGTGTCGGGCGAGATCATGCACGATGAGTGGTGCACCCTCAACTACATGGATGCCGACCCTCTGGCCGATCCAGCCCTGCGTGGCGATTTCAACCGGATATTCACCGAGGAAGTCCGGCTCATCCGGACCTTTGCAGGCCGCCTTCTCGGCCATCCCCTGAGCGAAGTGGACACCTTCATCCCGACCGCCCTTGTCATTGCGTTCGACAGCATTGATTGGCTCTCCTGGGGCAACCGCCTCGCCGCATTGTCTCTCCCCGACGCTGGCAGTAAATAACTTTCGCTGAGGCACATTTTCTTTTTGACAGCTTCGATGAGCTCTGGTATAAAAAAGACAAATTTGGTCTTTTAGGGATTGTTATGATGGAACTAACCCGAAAGGGTGAATACGCAATTCGCGGCGTCATCTATCTTGCCCAGATTCCACCGGGCAGGGTGGCGCTCATCAGCGAGATCGCCGAGGCAACGGACGTCCCCCAGACGTTTCTCGCCAAGATTCTGCAGAGTTTTGCCAAAATCGGCATTGTAAAATCATTCCGGGGTGCCGGGGGCGGGTTTATTCTCGGGCGTCACCCGTCGCACATTACCCTGCGCGAAGTGGTGGAGGCGGTGGAAGGACCCATCATGCCCAACCGTTGCCTCCTGGGGAGCGGCACCTGCGAGCGGGATAACATCTGCGGCGTTCACCCCGTATGGCGGAAGGTGCAGCAACGAGTCGCCGAAACCCTTGATGCGGTGACCCTCGAAGAACTGGCCGCCACAACGAAACTCTGAAAATTTTTTTGCCCGTATACAGGATAAAATTAGTCCTGTATGGTACTCTTAATAAAGCCGCGCCCATTCATGGGCGCGTTACATGTGCGGCGCAGACAACCGCATGAACGATCTGAAGTACATTCTCAAAGGAGGTAACGGCGAATGGACGTACTAACCCTGAGCAGGCTCCAGTTCGCGGCAACGACGATGTTCCACTTCATTTTCGTGCCGCTCACCCTCGGCCTCTCCGTTCTCACGGCGTACATGGAAACCAGGTACGTGCGTACGGGTGATGAAACCTATCTGAAAATGGCCAAGTTCTGGGGCAAGCTCTTCCTGATCAACTTCGCCCTCGGCGTGGTCACCGGCATTACCCAGGAGTTCCAGTTCGGCATGAACTGGGCCGAGTATTCCCGCTACGTGGGCGATATCTTCGGCGCTCCGCTGGCCATCGAGGCCACGGTGGCATTCTTCCTGGAGTCGGTCTTTATCGGTGTCTGGATCTTCGGGTGGAACAAGGTGTCGAAGGTGACCCATGCGGTTGCCATCTGGCTCGTGGCCATCGGTACCAATCTCTCGGCTCTCTGGATCCTGCTGGCCAACGGCTGGATGCAGAAGCCGGTCGGCTACGTGCTGCGCAACGGCCGGGCCGAAATGGTCGACTTTCTGGCCGTGGTCACCAATCCCTACGGCATCATCAAATTCGTTCACACGCTGACGTCCGGCTACATGGTGGCGGCCTTCTTCGTGATGGGGATCTCCGCCTGGCACCTGCTCAGAAAGAACCGCATCGACTTCTTCGTCCGTTCGTTCAGAATGGCAGCCACCTTCGGCTTCGTCGCCGCCATCCTGGTATTCCTCTCCGGTGACTTCCACGCCGTTGAGATAGCCAAGACTCAGCCCACCAAGTTCGCTGCCATGGAGTCAGTCTGGGAGACCCGGAAGGGGGTCGGCATGAACCTGATTCTGCTCCCCGACCCGAAGAATGAGTGCAACGCCGTGGAGCGGCTCTGTATTCCGAACATGGTGAGCATGCTCGCCTTCCACACCCCCGATGCCGAGATCAAGGGGCTCAAGGACTTTCCCAAGGAGCTGCGCCCGCCGGTGCAGCCCACCTTCTGGAGTTTCCGACTCATGGTGGGCCTGGGTACGTTCATGGCCCTGGCCGCCTTGGCCGGCGTGATCCTTTCGCGCATGAAGCACTTCGAAAACCGGACCCTTTTCCTGCGAGTGATGCTGCTTGCACTGCCGCTCCCATACATTGCGGCGCAATTGGGCTGGATCGTGGCGGAACTGGGTCGTCAGCCCTGGATCGTCTATGGAGTGCTCAAGACGGCCGACGGTGTCTCAAAGGCCGTGACAACGCCCCAGGTGGTCGGTTCGCTGGTGGGGTTCACGCTCATCTACAGCCTGCTGGGTGCCATCGATATCTACCTGCTGGCCAAGTATGCCCGCAAGGGACCCGACGACGATCTTTCCGGCATCATTAAGCCTGCGACGGCAAAGGGGGCCTGACATGGAACTGCAGATTACTTGGTTCGTTCTCTGGGGTGTACTCTGGGCGGTCTACTTCATGCTCGACGGATTTGTGCTCGGCACGGGCATCCTGCACAACGTAATAGCGAAGACCGACGGCGAGAAACGGGTGCTCATCAACGCCGTGGGACCGGTCTGGGACGGCAACGAGGTCTGGCTGCTCACCGCCGGCGGAGCAACCTTTGCCGCATTTCCGACCACCTATGCGCTCATGTTCAGTTATCTCTACACGGCGCTCCTGTTGTTGCTCTTCTCGCTCATCATCCGCGGGGTGGCCTTCGAGTTCAGGGGCAAGATTGAGAGCGCCAGTTGGAAAAAGGCATGGGACGTGGCTATTCAGGTGTCGAGCTTTCTGCCCGCGCTCCTGTTCGGGGTGGCCTTCGGCAATATCTTCGCCGGCCTTCCCATGGACGCCGACGGCTACCACGGCAGCCTCATCGGCCTGCTGAATCCCTACGGACTGCTCACGGGAGTGCTCTTCGTGCTCCTTTTCACGGTGCACGGAGCCCTTTACCTGTCGGTCAAGTCGGTTGGCGACCTGAGTGCCCGGGCAAAGGGCGTTGCCGACAAGGTCTGGCCGGCGCTCCTGGTGGTTGCGGTGGCGTTTCTCGCGTACACGAAATTTGCCACGAAACTGTACGATAACTACCTGTCCCAGCCGGTTCTGTTCATTGTTCCTCTGCTTGCCGTGGCCGGGCTGGTCGGCACGCGTCTCTTCTCGGCCAAGGGGGCGACCCTGGCTGCCTTTGCCGCCTCGTGCGTGACAGTGCTCATGGTGGCTGCGACCGGCGTGGCAGGGCTCTTCCCGAACCTGATCCCGTCGAGCCTCGACCCGGCCTACAGCCTGACCATCTTCAATTCATCGTCGAGCCCCTATACGCTCAAAATCATGACCGCGGTTGCCTTTATCTTCGTTCCCATCGTCATCGCCTACAAGATCTGGGTGTACCGGATATTCCGGGCTCCGGTCACGGAGGCAGACGTTCTCAACGATACACACGCCTACTGATACATCCGTTCCCGCCTTCCGCCACCGGAAAGAGCCCATTGACCGTGGGCTCTTTCCGGTGGTAGCCCCTTTGCCGTGCTGTTTTTCCTGATGCTGCCACCCTCAAATCCGCCGATACGTTTAGAGACGTCAGCTCTGCTGTGGCCTCACCGCATCGGCACGACAAGGCCGTGGATAGACGCTTTGCAAACGGTTTTCGTGGAGAGATTCGAGCAGTTGCGATTTGTATTGCAGCCCCTTGGAATGTACGGGGTGGGAACCATCGGAGAGATCTGCAGCGGGGGGCGGGAAGGGGGACGGCGACCGTCCCCCTCGTGCCCGATTGTTGATGGACGCTATTCCCGAACGTAGGTGTCCATGTCGGATTCGTGGACCATGGCCATGAGCCGTGCGTACTCGGACTCTATCATTTCGTAATGGTTGCGGGTCTCCCGGGCATTCAGTTCGAACACGGCCCGCACCTGGGGGTCGGCAATACGGGCTGCGGTCTCCCGCAGGGCTTTTTCCAGTCCCAGCTCTTTCTCCATGGCCAATTCCATTGCCTTCTGCTCGGTAAAGTCGGCATCTACGGTCTTTGCCAGGGATGCCATCCAGTCGGAGGCATGGTCGGGGGGAGTGTTCAGAAACGCCTCCAGATCGGGGATGTCGTTTCTCTGGTAGATTTTGTGGAAGTGCCCGGCATGCTCGCGCTCTTCACGGGCAAGAAGCTCGAAAACTCTTACGGCGTCCGGGTTTTTCATCCTGCCGGCACCGAACTGATAGAAATTCATGGCATTTTTTTCTGTCTGAATGGATTTGAAGATGGCCTCCTGAACGTCGATGTCGAACATGTGTTGCCTCCTTGGGGACGATGTGAGTAGCTGCTTCCGGTTAAACCGTAGCGAAGAATGGAGCGATGTCAAATATGGCGGCTGCCGTTGACGGCAAGGATGCGCCCACGCGTATCCACTGCGGCTATTCTACTCTGGTCATTATCAACCGGGTCATGTCTGCCGTGGCCGGGACCGAGTTCTGCCGGGTCGACCGCTGCCTCTGCCCGGCCAAGGGGAAGGGGAGAAACCGGGCGTGCGGGTACAACTCTGAAACGGCCAACTGGTTCTCTCCGGATTTCCGGGGCAGCCGCTCATGCCGGCGGCCCTCGTGCGTTGGCGACTCCGCCGTTGACATGCCACGGGGCGCCGGGGTAAAAGGATAGGTCATTTACTCCGAGGAGGTTGCACGCACGCATGAGCACCGACAGCACGAAAATCATCTACACCATGATGAGGGTGTCCAAGTACTACGACAAGAAGCCCGTCATCAAGGACATCTCCCTTTCCTACTTTTATGGGGCAAAGATCGGTGTCCTGGGTCTCAACGGCTCGGGCAAGTCAACGCTACTGCGGATCATGGCCGGGGTTGACAAGGACTTCAACGGCCAGGCCGTGCTTTCGCCCGGTTACACTGTCGGCTATCTGGAGCAGGAGCCCACGCTCGACGAGTCGAAAACCGTCCGTGAAATCGTCGAGGAAGGGTGCCAGGAAACCGTCAATCTCCTGAACGAATTCAACGAAATCACCGCAGCCTTTGCCGATCCCGACGCTGATATGGACAAGCTGCTCGAGCGCCAGGCCGAAGTGCAGGAGAAGCTCGATCATCTGGATGCCTGGGATCTGGACTCACGCCTCGAAATGGCCATGGATGCCCTGCGCTGTCCCCCCGGCGACACGCCGGTGAACGTTCTGTCCGGCGGCGAGAAACGCCGGGTTGCCCTGTGCCGCCTGCTCCTCCAAAAGCCCGACATTCTTTTGCTGGACGAACCAACCAACCACCTGGACGCCGAAACCGTCGCCTGGCTGGAACATCATCTGCAAAGCTACCCCGGGACCATTATCGCAGTCACCCACGACCGGTACTTTCTCGACAACGTGGCCGGCTGGATTCTTGAGCTCGACCGGGGCGAGGGGATACCCTGGAAGGGCAATTACTCCTCGTGGCTTGACCAGAAGCAGAACCGCCTGGCCCAGGAGGAGAAGGCGGAGAGCGAACGCCAGAAGACCCTGCGGCGCGAGCTGGAATGGATCAGGATGAGTCCCAAGGGACGCCACGCAAAAAGCAAGGCGCGCATCAGTTCCTACGAGCAGCTCCTGTCCCAGGAGAGCGAGAGGCGGGCCAAGGACCTGGAAATCTATATCCCGCCCGGTCCCCGGCTCGGCGATATCGTCATCGAGGCGGACAATGTTTCCAAGGCCTACGGGGACCGCCTCCTGGTGGAAGGGATGAGCTTCCGTCTGCCGCCCGGCGGCATTGTCGGTGTCATCGGCCCCAACGGAGCGGGCAAGACGACCCTTTTCCGAATGATCACCGGCCAGGAAGAACCCGATGCCGGCACCATACGCACCGGTGAAACCGTGAAAATCGCCTGTGTGGACCAGAGCCGCGACGCCCTTGATCCGAACAAGAGCATCTGGGAAGAGATCTCCGGCGGTCAGGAAACGCTCCAGCTCGGCAAGGTGAGCGTCAATTCCCGAGCCTATGTCTCGCGCTTCAACTTTTCGGGAAGTGACCAGCAAAAAAAGGTGGGGATGCTCTCAGGCGGCGAGCGGAACCGGGTCCATATCGCAAAAATGCTCAAGGAGGGAGGAAACGTCATCCTTCTGGACGAGCCGACCAACGACCTGGACGTGAACACCATGCGGGCACTGGAGGAGGCGCTGGAAAACTTCGCCGGTTGCGCCGTGGTCATCTCCCACGACCGGTGGTTCCTCGACCGTATCGCCACCCACATCCTCGCCTTCGAAGGGGACAGCCAGGCCATCTGGTTCGACGGGAACTACTCGGAATACGAAGAGGATCGCAAGAAGCGTCTCGGTGCCGCCGCCGACATGCCGCACCGGATCAAATACCGGCAGCTGACGAGGGCATAGGGCCGGCGACAGTAGTTACACACACAAAGGGCCGACGGGAAACCGCCGGCCCTTTGTGCGTCCTTGCAGCCCGTAGCGGGGGAGCGGGCCACCACTGCTCCCTACGGATAGATGACGATTTTCGTCACGAGCCACTGGGTAATGCTGTTGTACTGGGAAATGGTGAGGACTGCTCCGAAACTGTGCGTGCTGGTATAAGGGCTGGCTTTGGCCGGGACAGCGGCATCGATGGTTCCGGAAAAAATACGCCGGTTCTGGGCATCGGCGCCGGCGATCGTCAACCCGACGTTTTTCTGCGCGCTGGAGGAGTTGTTCAAGAAGTAACGGATGGAAAAGCTCACATGGGTAGAAGTTGTGAAATCCTTGGTCGCGCTGAGCGCTTGAGCCACCGAGATCACATTGGTCGGATCGGCGTCGACCGAACTCACCGTCGAATAGTTCACAAACGGTGCCGCCTTGGTCATGGTCGAGAAGTTGGTTCGCACGCCGCCCACCGTCAGGCGGGTTGTCTTGATGGTCTGGTATGTGGCTGGGGAGGTATGCCGCACGAGCAATGGCTGACCGGCATTGATGGTGCCGGCCGAACTGGTGAAGGAGGTGCCGTTGGTTGAGTATTCACCATCGGTGATGCTTATGGGCGCCGGCGACGTATTGCCCGTAACCGTCCTGCTGTCCGATACAATCACGGTGTTCGGTTCCACATCGAGTTTGGGGTCAAACGTGAAGTCTGTGGCCGTTGAGCTGTTCACAAAAACGGGGGGCTTGCCCATGGTCATGCTGGTAAAGGGGATGTTCTCGTTGGCGATGGTCAGGATCGTCGTCTTGCTGGTGCCGTAGGCGCTTGAGGTGATGTGGCGCACGGTCACGCTCTGGCCCGTTTGCACGTTGCCGCTGGCAGAGGTATAGGGACCGCCGTTGATCGAATATTCTCCATTGGCGATGCTGATGGCCGCTGACCCACCCGTGACGGTGAAAGACTGCGAGACCACCGGAGCATTGCGTTCCGCATCGGTCACTGTGCCTAAATTCTCCTGGTTCGTCCGGGTATCCGGGAACCACTCAAAATCCCCGCACCCGGCAAGGGTGAGAGCAAGCAGCAGAAGCGGCAGTAAGCGCAAGGTCATAGGCCCCCCTTTTTCAAAGGAATAGCACAGCGCGCCGGTAGAGTGGGCGACTCCCAGTTGAACAACCCGGTCAAATCCGAACCATTGAGATGTGATCCTGGATAGAGATAGTAAAGGATCGGTTCCTGTTTCACCATAAAAAACGGACGACCTCGCGGCCGTCCGTATGAATAACTGCCCGTACCCGGTGTGTGGAGGGCAGGAGCTGCTCAAAATCCCGAGATGAGAGTAACGTAGCGTGCTTTGTTGAGGGCGGCGGGGCGCTTTTTTCTTTCAGGCGAAGCCACTGTGTCGACCCATTCTCCGGCCCGGAGAAACGACGTGATGCTTCCCTCCCGGATCAACTGCTTCAGATGTGCTTCCAGTGCAACGGTGATGGTGTCGTCAATACAGCGTACAAGTACAACCATGTGTTCCTCCTTTAGCGTATCGGCTCGAGGGGTAGGTTGATGTCGTGCACTCCATGCGGAGCGTCATCCGGCTTGCATGGTGCTGAACGTTACGTCACCTCCATTTCCCAACTTCATTGAACGACGGAGCTATGTATACATAAAAAGAATTCGGGAGTAAAGGGAAAAATTAGTGCGAATTAACTGTGCATCATGAGTAGCAAGAAGTGTGCGGAAAAGCAGATCTGCCCGGCCCGGACTGCAGGGCGCATGGTCCGGACAGATCTGCTATTGATGAGGATCAGTTCCAGGTTTTCTTGAGAAGGTGGGAAAAAAGCGCCGCCAGTAGGAGTGCCCCGACCACGAGGGCACCAATGAATTTGCGTTGTTGCTTTGCCTGGTCGTATTGTGCCAGGGACTGGTCGATGGCACTGAGTTCAGTGCGGATCCGTCCCGATTCCTGCTCGACGTGGGTAGTGTCGATCTCGTGAAAGAGGCGGCGGAAGGTGTTGCGGAGGGCGAACAGGCTTTTTTCCCTGCTGTCCGTGTCGACTCCTTCCCCTTTGAGCAGGCGGATCTTCGCATCTATGCCCGCAATCATGGCCTCGGTCCGGGTCATGGCATCCTTGATTGCCGCGGCCCGTTCATAGGAATGACACATGCCGCAGCGGTTCTCATTGATGATGTCGAGGGTGGCAGCCGTCACGCTGTGTGAGCCGTGGCAGGTGACACAGGTGGGACCGCCGGTACCGAGCGCTTTGCCGTGGGCACTCTTCAGATAATCTTCCGCGATTCCCACATGGCATCGACCACAGAATGCCGGAGTCTGCTTTTCTGTCGGGGCACCGATGAAACCCCGGGCAGGGCTCATGGCATTGACCGCATCGCGGGGATCTCCACCGTGACAGTCATGGCACGATATGCCGTTTTCCTCATGGATGCTGCCGCGCCACTGTCCCACCGGCACGCCGCCTTTGCCCGGCTGGCTGCCGTGGCACTGAATGCAGACCGTCTCAAGGGCATGGGCGCACGGTGGTCCCAGGAGCGCAACCAAGAGCGCAAGGATCGAAAGCGTGAAAGGGACTCCGGTTCGTGAACAGAACGCGAATCTCATGAGTAGTGCCCCCAGATGGCCATGGCAAGATAAACGCAGATGCCGCCGATAAAGCAGGCGAGAAAAAGCGGCCGCTTGAGAGGGTGCCGCTCTGCGCTGCGGTCGATAAAGGGGAGCAGGGCCAGAAAGCTCATGGCAGCCCCCTGAACCATGAGGCCGAGCAACTCGTTGGGAAAGACCTTGAGGGTCTGATAGTTTGCCAGGAAGTACCACTCCGGCTTGATGTGGGGCGGGGTCTTGAATGGGTCGGCCGGAATGAAGGCGGTTGGGGGGAAGAACAGGTAGGGGTTGAAGAATACCACCCCGAAGAATATCGCAAGATAGATGAAAATAGAGGTCGCATCCTGTAGCAGGTAGGTGGGGTAGAACGGGATGCCGTCCGGATGGGATTCATGGCGGAACCGGTCCCCGGCCCAGCGGGTGCGCGTATCGGCGAGGCCGAAGGGAGGCGTGGAAACGCCGATCCGCTCAAGCAAAAAGAGGTGTGCTCCGATGAGGGCGGCGATAAGAAGCGGCAACAGCGCCACGTGGACGGCGAAGAATCGGCCGAGGGTCGGCGGTCCGACGAGCTTGCCGCCCCGCAGGAACTCCACCAGGTAGCCGCCGATGACCGGTATGGCGCCGGCGCTGTTGGTGGCCACGGTGGTTGCCCAGAATGAGAGTTGGCTCCAGGGGAGGAGGTAGCCGGTCAGGGATATTCCCAATACCAGGTTGAAAAGGATGAATCCAGTGAGCCAGTTCAACTCCCGCGGCCGCTTGTAGCTCCCCATGAACAGGACCGACAGCATGTGGAGCAGCAGCACCGCCACCATCATGTTTGAGCCGACCGCATGGCACATCCGGATGAGCCACCCGAAAGGAACGTCGTTCATTATGGCGGTGACGCTGCGAAATGCCTTGTCCGCGTCAGGAACGTAGTAGATGAGAAGCAGGATGCCGGTGACCACCTGGATGCCGAAGATTACCAGCAGGACGCTTCCCAGTGAGTACCAGGCATTGATGTTGCGGGGCAGCAGATAGCCGGTCAGGCGTTTCTCAACCAGTTCTGCGATACCGAGGCGCACTTCGAACCATTCTCGGAGTTTGTCCGGCAGCGACATGTGGCCTCCTATCCGATGGTAACGATGCCGTTTTCCACGGCGAGAGGAAGCCGGGCGAGCGGCTTGGGTGGAGGTCCCGAAAGGACTGATCCATCAGCACTGAAACGGCCGCCATGACAGGGGCAGAGAAAGTCCTGCTTCTCCTTTTCCCACTGGACGATGCACCCCAGGTGGGTGCAGACGGCGGACAGGGCCACCAGCCCGCCTGCCCGCGTCTTTACGATGACACCGGTCGTGCCGCGGTAGTCGAAGAATTTTGCCCCATCGGGCGGAATTTCCGTTTCGGGAAAGGTCACTCTGTAGCCGCTGTCGCTCTCTCCCTGAGGGGCGAGATAGCGGAACACGGGATAAGTGGCCGCTGCACCCCCCGCAATGGCGATGGCGCCAAGGCAATATCCGAGAAACGTCCGTCTCGTGCTGGTCTGCATGGAACCTCCATCAGATCGGTTTCGCGCTTTATACTTTAGATCGTGTCCGCAACCAGGGCTCTCACGGCGCGCCTCCCGCGGTCACAGCATGTTGATCCTCGCACCCCTTGCGGCAACCCTGCTGCGCCTGCGGTTGCACTCAAACGGCCCGGCAGCATCTACCTCGCAGCGGGAGCGATTCCATGCAATGAATTAGTTGCGAACAAGCTCTTAGTATAGCGGCTGAGCCCCGCTTTGCAATCGCATGTACCTGCCTGCCCCATGGCGACACGGCTCGGAGAGGTTACATTTCGCTTGATTCTACGCCATGTTTACATGTAATCTTTGAGCGTTTTCACCTATTCGATACTTACAGGAGGATGCGAATGTCGTTCAGCGAGCCGGGCAAGACGAAATTCCAGGTAGACCTACGCCGTCATCTGCGCAATCAGGATATCAGCGATAACCTCGTGCACCTGATCTGCGAGATTGCCGAGGCAAGCAAGTATGTGATCAACGCGGTACGCACCGGTGATCTCGGCGTGGCCGGTACTTCTAACCTCTACGGCGAGGAGCAACTGGCCCTGGATGTGCTTTCGGACCGGATCATCAGAAAACGGCTCATCCATTCGGGGGTTGTCTGCAACATTGCATCCGAGGAGATGGACGAGATCTTCCAGGCCCAGGCCGACGCCGACGGTCTCTACTCGGTGGCGTATGACCCCCTCGACGGCTCGTCGCTCGTTGATGTGAACCTTGCCGTGGGAACCATCGTGTCCATTTACGAAGGGTGCAACCTGCTCCAGAAGGGGCGCAACCAGGTGGCAGCCATGTACATACTCTACGGCCCCCGTGTGTCGCTGGTGTATTCCGTGGGCAAAGGCGTTCACGAGTTCACCATGAACCATCTCATGGAGTACACCCTGAGCCGGGAGAACGTCACCATGAAGCCGGACGGAGACATCTACTCCCCTGGCGGACTGCGCAAAAAATACCTGCCTGAAACGGAAAAATTCGTGCAGCACCTGGAAGGCAAGGGATCCAAGCTTCGCTATTCGGGCGGTTTTGTCCCCGACATCAACCAGGTGCTGATGAAGGGGAAGGGGATTTTCATGTACCCTGCCCTCAACGGTTCGCCCAACGGCAAACTGCGCGTACTGTTCGAGCTGAACCCCATGGCTTACCTTATCGAAAATGCGGGGGGGGCGGCCACTGACGGCAGGACCCCCATACTCGACATCGAGCCGCAATCTCTTGACCAGCGGGCTCCCATCTTCATCGGATGCTCCAATGACGTGGCCACGGCCATGGAGTTCATGGGCGGCTAACCCATGCCGCAGTTTTCAACCAGGAGGGTGATGACCATGGAAGAGAACCAAAAGCAGCCCAGACTCTGCTCGGAAATCCAACTGTTCGACCTCTGCGAGGAGGGTGCCGCCGATGTGTGCGGTCATCGCGATGGACGCTACTGCACCAAGGGGGACCTGCTGGCACGGTTCGAGGCCATTGCGGATGATGACCGCTCGCCCGAGCAGTATTTCGCCGAGGAGCTCGACGATGCTGAAGGGGCCGATGACCTCGGCTATGACGAAGCGTTCGGCGTCGACGAATATGGCGAAGAGGATGAAGAGTAGTGTGCTGGCGCACCTGTATGCAGCAAGAGGGGCCTGCCGATATCGGAGGCCCCTTTTTTAATGATATGTGTAACTTATTATGATTGCTGAATATTGCAATTGGATTGTAAATACAAAGCCAATGGTACCTTGCAGTCGTCACGGGAAAGCGTAACCAAATGAGGTTATTGACATGACTTGTAGTTGTTGTGTGGTGGAATCGCCGGGAATTGAATCAATACGCTCAAAATCCGATGATTTCATACAACCGCAATCAGGCTCAGTTGGTTGAGTAATCCGTGTGACGGGCACACCCTCAAAATCAAGTCCAGGCAGTCAGCGGTTGGCGCCCCACGCATGTTTACTGCGACAAGGGGTACAAGGGAGTCTCGACAGTACTGGGCAAAAAGAAAAAGAAGATCACGAAGACCGGCGGATGGAAATGGTGTCGAAGACGTAGCGGCATCGAATCGATCATCGGCCACGCCAAGAAGGATCACCGGATGGATCGCAACTGCCTCAAGGGCAAAGAAGGCGATAGCATCAACGCCCTCCTTGCGGGGTGCGGCTTCACTATCAGAAAGCTCCTCTGGGCTATTCTGCCGGTCTTTGGCGACGAGGTGGCAGAAACCGTTCTACGAAGGCGACTTGCAGCTCTACACCTCGTTCCCGTACCCCGTTGGTTGGGAGATTGGCAGAGTGGTGCGACGTTTACGGTTTCAGAAGTTTACGCGGCACCTGCCATTGCACCGATTGATCGTCGTGATCCTGCGCGGTTTACCTCAAACCTTGCCGCCCTGTTCCTGCAGGACGGCTGCGGGGCTAGAGCCCTTTTTTTTCAAACCAGCGGAACAGCAGCAAAATAAGCACTGACAGAGGAATAATGACCAGCCAGTGGTTGACCCCCAGAACCTGCGGCAACGTGATTTCGCCCAGATTGCCCCACGTCAGCACGGTATCCTTCAGACCCGGGAAGGCCTCGGCATACAGCGCCGCCCCCAGCAGCATGCCGGAGATGCCGAACAGGGCGTCCCAGCGCCCTTCCCCCAAGGCACCGGCCGAGGTGCCAGGGCAGTAGCCCAACATCCCCCAGCCCAGGCCGAAGATGATGCCGCCGCCGATGTTGGCGCCCAGGATGGTGGCCTTGATCGATAGCCGGATCACGCCAAGATCCACCAGCAGATGGGTGCCCACCATGGCTACCAGGATGCTGGACAGCATGAACTTGACGATGGTCATGTCCTTCAGCAGCAAGCCGCCCAGTTGTTTGTCGTAGCGCAGCACCCGTCCTTTCTGAAGCAAAAAGCCGAACAGCAGGCCGGTAATCAGGCCGTAGAGTAAGTCGTTCATTGGTCACCTCCACCGTACAGCAACCGCGCCATAATGATGCCGCCGATGAAGAAAAAGGCCAGTGAGATGTAGCCGCTTATTGCTAGCTGGAGCGAACCGCTCAGCCCATGGCCGCTCGGTCAGCCATCGGCCAGGCGGGCGCCGAACATGGCGACCGTCCCTCCCAAAAAGGCGACGACCCCCCGTTTGAGGGCGCTTGGCCCGAACCTGCGCTCCCAGAGTGGCGGAACCCCCCGGTAGCGGAACGACGCGTCTCCGATGGAAGCGATCAACGATCCGATAAAGATGCCGACCACAAACAGGGTTTGCCAATCGACTTTGGGAACCACTTTGTGAAAGTACTCCATCTGCGCCACCCGTTCCGGGCTGATCACTTGTTCAATAAGACCGACGGTACGGACAAAGGTACTTGAGGCGCCGAACAGCCTGCCGGCAAACCAGGCCGAGCCGATGCTTACCACCCCCGCCAACGCTCCTGCCAGATAGGGGCTCCAGGGTCTTCCGTCATTGGCCACGATGTCCCTCCTTCGCGTTATTTCATTAGAAATTTTAATGTTTGAGTGTGTGTCAGTATAGCAGAAGAAAGGCACAGTGCAACCGGCCGGAGAAGGGGAACGTAAAGGGGACACCCATAATTCGCAAGGTGAATTTCTCTGATATGCAAGATCGGCAACGGTCCGCTGCAAGGGAGAGTTTCTCATGCCGAGGACTTTGCGCCGCGCTGCCCGCTGCCGTGCTGCCGCGAAAGGGCGAGGGAGGTGTTGGTGACGATTGCTTCGGGTTTTTCAGGAAGGTTTTTGTGCAGGAGCTTGACACCCTGTGCCGGAAGAGCAGGGAGCATTGATCCGGCTGGCCCTTGAGCGATGCGGCAACAATCGGGTAGTGGCGGCCCGACTGCTCGGCATCAGCGGCAATACCCTGCGCGACAGGTTGGCCCGCTCGGAAGTGCGGTAGCCGGTGCCCCGTGCGGTTGGTTGTGAATCGTACTTGCGGTCCGCCGCCTTAAAGGGAGCCCTGTTACGGATTCCGGGATGATCTGGGCAGAGCGTACCGGGCATCCCCTAGTCCAGAAACTGCCGCTTGCCCGCTTTTTCCCATTCTTCCTTTGGAATGGACAGGAACGTCGCGGCAATCGAGGGATCGAACTGGCTGCCGATGCAGCGCTCCACTTCGGCCAGCACTGCGGCAAACGGCAGAGCTTTGCGGTAGGGCCTGTCCGACGTCATGGCGTCAAGGGTGTCTACCAGAGAGAATATCCGGGCACCGAGCGGGATTTCGCTTCCCCGTAGCCCCTTGGGGTAACCGGTTCCGTCGTAGCGCTCGTGATGGGCGTAGACCACCTCCGCCGGAGCCTTGAGGAACTTGATCCCGGAGAGGATGTCATATCCCATCTGCGGGTGCTGTTTCATGTGGCGCCATTCAGCCTCGTCGAGCTTTGTCGGCTTGAGCAGTATGTTGTCGGAAACACCGATCTTGCCGATGTCGTGCAGGAGCGCGCCCCGGGCCATGATCGCCACCTCTGCCGCACGAATCCCTATGGTTTCCGCGAGGAGAGTCGTGTAGTTCATGACTCGTTCCGAGTGGGATCCGGTTTCCTTTTCGCGGGCATCCAGCGCACGCACGAGCGTTGTGAGCGTGTGGTCGTAGGTGAGGTTGAGCTCCTCCATGGCCGAGCGGATTTGCCCCGTCTGCTCCAGGACCTTTTTCTCAAGGTTTGCCTGGTACTCCCGGTTCTCGATCAGCAGTCGCTGTTTTTCCAGTGAGTTTTTGATGGTGAGCAGAACCCGCTCGATGTCGAAGGGTTTCAGGATGTAGTCATCGGCGCCAAGATGAATGCAGCGCATGGCCGTTTCCATGTCGCTGATGGCGGTTACCATCAGTACGACCGTGTCAGCGCTGATCTTCTTTATTTCCTTGAGCAAATCGACCCCGGATGTGCCAGGCATCATGATGTCCAACAGGGCGAGTTCCACCCGGTTGTTCAGCAGCACCTCCCGTGCCTCTTCGGCACTTCCGGCTTGGAAGCAGTTATAGTCCTCGCGGGACAGCGCCGTCACCAGCAGATCCCTGATCATCTCCTCATCGTCGACCGTCAGGATTGTGGCTTTCATGTGGTTTTCCTCCTGTACGCCGGTATGATCACGATACCGTGCCGAGCAGTTCGCGGACCTTGCCGGCCAGCGCATCCGGGGTGAACGGCTTCATAATGAAGGATGTGTGTTCATCCGATGCCTCGCTCGGGATTGCGGTGTCATCAGTATACCCCGACATGAACAATATTTTGAGGTCTTCTCGCTGTTCCCTGAGATTGTCTGCCAGGAGGGGGCCGCTCATTCCCGGCATGATCACGTCGGTCACAAGGAGACAGATCCGTTCCCGGTCGCGGCTGAATATCTCCATGGCTTCGGCGGGGGACGCCGTACTGAACACCCGGTAGCCACGGGCAGAGAGGGTGTGTACCACGAGATTGAGGACCCCCTCCTCATCTTCGACCACAAGCACGGTTTCCGACCCCAATGTCTCAGGCGCATCGTCCAGCAGGTCGTCCCCCTCGTTTTTGCCTTGGACGCGAGGCAGGAAAACCCGGAACGACGATCCTTTGCCCGGCTGACTCAACACCTGGATGTATCCGTCGCTTTGCTTAACGATGCCGTAGACCGTGGCGAGGCCCAAGCCGGTTCCCTTGCCCTGCGCCTTGGTGGTGAAGAACGGCTCGAAAACCTTGCGGCGCACTTCCTCCGACATGCCGACGCCGGTATCTGTTACGGCAAGCATGACGTAGCACCCCGGTACCGCCCCGGGGTTGTTCATGGCGAACGTGCCGTCCAGTTCCTCGTTCGCTGTTTCTATGGTGAGGATGCCACCC
Source organism: Geobacter sp. PheSNFMC (assembly GCF_059620965.1). Lineage (NCBI taxonomy): Bacteria > Pseudomonadati > Thermodesulfobacteriota > Desulfuromonadia > Geobacterales > Geobacteraceae > Geobacter > Geobacter sp. PheSNFMC. Next base: position 57,945 of record NZ_JCAMRN010000002.1, on the reverse strand, counting down.
TCCTCCATGGCGTCGCGGGCATTGACCACGAGGTTCATGATGATCTGTTCTACCTGGCCCGGGTCCGCTTTTACGGTGCCAAGCTGTTCGGCGAGGCGGGCCGTGAGGAGGATATTCTCTCGTATGAGCCGCTTCAGCATCTTTTCGACATTTTTCACGAGGTGGTTGATGTCGATGTGCTTGGGCTCCAGGATTTGGCGCCGACTGAAGGCAAGGAGCTGATGCGTGAGGTCCGCCGCCCGTTCGCCGGCCTGCAGGATATGCTCGACCTCTCCCCTGAACGGCGAGTCGTTGGGCATTTCATGGATCAGCAGGGTACTGTAGCCGTTGATGACGGTCAGCAGGTTGTTGAAGTCATGGGCAATGCCCCCGGCGAGCTGGCCGATGGCCTCCATTTTTTGAGCCTGGCGAAGCTGGTCCATGGCCTTTTTATGCTCGATCTCGGCCCTGGCGCTGTGCAGTGCAAGCGCTGCAGTCTGAGCAAATGCCTCGATTTCCCGGCGCTCCATTTCAGTAAAGCCATCCGGCCGGTCAGTGAGCCCGATCATGCCGACGACCCGGCTGCCCACCTTGAGCGGGGTGCCGAGAAACGAATTGATCCGGCCGAAGTTTCCGCTGTCGCGGCAAATGAGGTGATCCAGGGTCGCGGGATTGTTGGTGAGAACGGTCGCGCCGGCCCTGACCGGCTCAAACATGAGGCCGTCGCCGGGGGCGACGAGAAAAAAACCTTCCCGCTCGATATGTCCCTTTACCTGGGCGCAGAGGCCTCCGGCAGCCATGGCCGTCCTGGACGACACGGCGAGAATCCGCGCATCGCCACCGAATACCAGTTCATACAAAAAGCCGAAGGACGCATTCGTGATTTCGACGCAGCGGTCAACCAGTATCTGGGCCATCTTGCTGATGTTCTCGGTTTCCAGAAAGCAAAGGCTCGCAGATGCCATGGCCTCGGAGAGCTTCCAACTGCGGCGCTCCGCTTCTTTTATCCTGCGCTGTTCAGTGATGTCTTCCTTGACCCCGACGAAATGGGTTATCGTTCCGGTTTCGTCTTTTATGGCGGAAATGGATGCCCGTTCCCAGAAAAGCTGGCTGTTTTTCTTTTTATTGAGGAATTCGCCATGCCATTCATGCCCCGCTGTGATGGCCTCCCAGAGGCGTTGATATTCCTCGGCCGGAGTTTCTCCCGATTTAAGGATGCGGGGATTCTGGCCAATGGCCTCATGGGATTCGTATCCGGTCAGTTTGCTGAATTTCGGGTTAACATATTCGATGGTGCCTTCCCGGTCGGTAATGACAATCGAAACAGGGCTCTGCTCAACGGCGTGGTAAAGTTTGCGGAGTTCTTCTTCTGCCCTCTTTTTCTGCCGACGGACCGATAATTCATTCATTTCCCGGCGGATGGCCGGCACCAGGCGGGCAAGATTATCCTTCAGTATGTAGTCGCTTGCCCCGGCGCGCATGGTCTCAACCGCAGCATCTTCACCCAGTTTGCCGGAGACGATGATGATCGGGATGTCCTTGTTGAGCTTCTTCAGCAGGGCGATGGCATCGAGTCCACTGAACTGGGGCATGAAATAATCTGAGACTATCAGGTCCCATGGCTCGGCCTCAAGGACGGCGCTCATGCCGCCGGGGGTGTCCACGCGCACGAAATCAGTCGCAAAACCGCGATTAAGTTCCCTGAGGATCAGTTCGGCGTCAAGGGAAGAGTCATCAACAATCACCACGCGCAGGGGTGGCAACTCCATAATTCGTGCTCCGTTTCGGTAAACAGTCCCGGAATGGACTGTTTCTTAATGTCTCATCGGCAAAAAACGGGATACGTTTAGCACTGTCGGTCCCTTTGCATGGCCCGGTAGCTGGTTATATGGCAGGACAGTGAAAGGGGGGGCTGCATGAGACTGATTCATGCAGGCAGCATGCAGCTTTTTTTGAACTTGTTTTCATACATCCTGTGGTCGGCAAGCCTGAGCGTTTCTTCGAGGCGGTCTCCCTTGCTGGCCGTTGCAGCGCCGAATGAGATACTGAGGGCGACAGGATGGTTCTCTGTCTGGCCCTGCTCTATTTTGCCGACCACTCTCCGCAGCGCTTCCTGCACTACATCGGCGTCTGCGGAGGGGAGGAGAACGGCGAATTCATCTCCTCCTATCCTTGCCACCACATCCTCGGCACGGAAGGCGCCTTTGAGCACCAAGGCGGCCCGAATCAGCAATTCATCCCCTGCAGCGTGTCCCTGGCTGTCGTTGACGAATTTCAGACGATCCACGTCGAATACGACCACGCTGACCGGGAACTGCCGCCCCTGCTCGAGCCGCTCCATCTCTTCCTGAAAATAGGCCCGGTTGTAGAGCCCCGTCAGCGGGTCGTGGGTACTCATGTACCGCAGCCTCTCCTCGGTCTGCTTCCTTTCGGTGATATCGAGGATGGTTCCAACGAGACCGCCGATTTTTTTTTCAGTTGTGGTGAACGTGGCCTTATAGAAGATCACGTCATGGAGCGCGCCGTCGGCAAAGGAAATGGCGCTCTCGTAGATCTGGATGCCGCCGTGCTCGAACAGTTCCTTGTCCGCACTGTCAGTGTGCTTTGCAAGTGAGGGCGGCATCAGGCTATAGATTGTCTTCCCGATGATTTCGTCCTGAGTGTGCCCTGAAAATGTCTCGAACGCCTTGTTGCAGCCAAGAAAAATTCCCGAGGTATCCATGAAATAGATCGGAGCGGGAATGGCGTCGATGAGTGCCTGCCGGAAGTGGAGCTGTTCGCGGAGTTCGTGGTCGGTCCGACGTTGTTCCTCCCGGATCACGGCTTCGCGGAGTTCCCGGCGGATAGCGGGAATCAGGCGGGTGTAATCGCCCTTCATGATGTAGTCGTGGGCGCCCGCTTTCATTGCTTTGACCGCTTCAAATTCGCCGATTTTGCCCGAGACGATGATAAAGGGGATATCCAGGTTCATGTCCTGAATAAGGGTCAAGGCTGCCAAGGCATCGAACTGGGGCATGAAATAATCCGACAGCGCAATGTCCCATCTTTTGTCGTGAAGATTGGCGCGGAGCGACTCTTCCGAATCAACCCGCTCGGTGACGATATCAAACTCGCGCTTGAGAGCCCTCACGAGCAAGAAATAATCGTCTTCCGAGTCTTCAATGATGAGTACGCGAAGTGGAGGTGACAAGAATAGCTCCACGGTGCCGGGCTTCGGCACTGGCGACACGCTGCAAACGTCTTCTGATATCCCGGACATTGTCTCTATGTATATAGTAATAACATCCCGATGCCAATTGGCAAATTGGGGAAGCTGTGCTATAAGGTGCCCAAATTACCTAAAACTTTCAGGGGGGTAGCCCATGTTGCGTGCAATGGATCTCGCCTGGCACCTGAATTCCGGGATGAATGGCGCAGCAACTGCGTGGACAGCAGCGGCGCTTGCCGTTGCCTGGCCTGTCTCTCTCCCCGCGCACCCTCTCGGCGCGGCGCGGTACTGACGATTGGCCTGCCAAGTGCGTCAGCACCCCTTTCTCATTCCGCTGCTCGGCCTGATGGGGGGGCTTTGCGCCACGCACCATTTTGACCTGACGCTCCCTTACTGGCTTGCCTGGCTGTGCCTGGCAGGCTCATCGGCGCTCATTTTCTTCAGGAGCGCAGTTCCTCTGGCCATTGCTGTTGGGCTCACCTTTTTCGCCTGGGGAGCCTCGTCTCTTGCCCCTTTTCTCCACCCGGAGCTGTTGTCGACCCATATAGTCAGATCAGCCGGCCGCGGAGCGGTAATCATCGAAGGCATTGTCGATTCGCGGCCCGACATCCGCCCCGGTGAGGGGAAATTCCGTCTTGCCGCCGAATCCGTCATGGCTGACGGTTCGGCACGGCCCGCCAGCGGACGGCTCATGGTCTATGTGAAGGAAGGGATGGTACCATTTCTCACCGGTGATCGGGTTCGGTTCAGGGCCACGGTTGCGGAGCCCTTCAATTACGGCATTCCGGGCGAATACGACTATCGGCGTCATCTGGCGTATCGGGACATCCATGCCACGGCGTTTGTCAGGCATGCCGATGATATTCTGCTGATGCGACAGGCCGTGGCCTTTCCGGTGCAACGTTTTTTCGACCGATCGGCAGCCATGCTCGGCGATGTCATCGGCCGGTATTCCCCCCGCGAGGGAGGCGTACTCAGGGCACTCCTGCTGGGGGAGCGGGGATTCGTCTCCAAAGAGCTGGAAGAGGCCTACACGCGGGCCGGTGTGAATCATATCCTCTCGATCTCCGGCTTCCACGTGGGGATTATTGCTCTGGTCATCTACCGGTCCCTGCTCATGCTGCTCAGTCGCTTCGAGCGCCTCGCCCTGCATCTCAACCTGCGCCGGACAGCACTGCTGGCAACACTGCCTCCGGTCACCTTCTACCTGTTTCTCTCCGGTGCCGCCCCAGCCACGGTCCGCTCGGTGCTGATGATAGCCGTTGTCACCGTGGCTCTCTGGCTGGAACGCGAAACAGACCCGGCCAACGTATTGATCATGGCGGCCCTGGCGATGCTCGCTGCCAATCCCCCGTCGCTGTTCGATATTTCCTTCCAGTTGTCGTTTCTCGCCCTGTGGGGACTTGTGGTCCTGACGCCCGTTTTCATTCATCCGTTGCGCACGCTGGATAACAGAGCCGTAAAGAACGTCATCCTCCTGCTGGCCGCTTCGGCTGCGGCGACCCTCGCAACGATCCTTCCCGTGGGATATGCCTTTCATCGGGCTTCTGCGGCGGGAATTATCAGCAACGTTTTCATCGTCCCGCTGATGGGGTACGGAGCGGTGGTGGCCGGATTCGCCGCGCTGCCGCTCATTGCGGTTGCCCCGGCTGCGGCCGGACCGCTCATTACGGCGGCGTCCTGGCTCGTAGCGCTTTCCAACCGGATCATAGATCTTCTGGCACGGATTCCCCCGCTCCCCCTTCACAGCGTCACCAGGACTGATCTGCTCGTGTCATTCCTCCTGCTGCTGGGATTGACTCTGCTGCCCGGCCGGCGGGCGCGGATGCTGACCGCAGGAATCGCCGCCGTGGTGCTTTCAACCCTTCATTTGCCTGCCGTGGCGGGAGGCGATGCCATGCTTGTGCTTACCTTTCTGAGCGTGGGGCAGGGGGAGTCGACGCTCGTTTCGCTTCCCCACGGCAAGACCATGCTGGTGGACGGGGGCGGAGCCCTTCATGGAGGCGGCACCGATGTGGGGGAACGGCTCCTTGTCCCTGCTCTCCGGAGCATGGGGGTGGAGTCCATCGATTACCTTGTCCTGACCCACCCTCACCCCGACCACCTGGAAGGCCTCCTCTATCTGGCAGCGGCAATGCCTGTGGGCGAGTTCTGGGAAACGGGGCTGCCGACGGAAAGTGCGTCCCTGGCAGAGTTGCGGGATCGACTGGCCCAACGGGGAGTTCCCGTCAAGCACCTGTCCGCCGCAACATCGCCGTTCACCGTGGGTGGAGCTCGGGTCGAGCCGCTCTGGCCGCCCGGGAACGGAACGGGGACGGGGGGCGACAACGATGATTCGCTGGTCTTCAGACTCGTCCATGGCGACACATCCATCCTGTTTACCGGCGACATCGGCGCACCGGCCGAAGGCATCCTGGCGAACGATCCGGCGCGTCTGCGCTGCACGGTGCTGAAGGTGCCGCACCATGGAAGCCGTTATTCGTCATCACCTTCCTTTCTCGACGCAGCATCGCCTCACGTGGCCCTGATTTCCGCCGGGCGCAGGAACAGCTTCGGCCTGCCGGCTCCGGAAACGCTCGGCCGCCTGGAGACACGCGGGATCGATGTCTATCGCACTGACCGGGATGGGACGGTGCAGGTTATCTGCACCGGGAAAACGTGGGACGTGGGTACCTTCGCGAACGGGCATTTTCGTTGACAAGTGGACCGCATTATCTGATAGTCTTGAAAAGATTTGCCACTATCCCGGGAGCTGTGCATGGAACGGATTCTCGTTGTCGAAGATGACCGTTTTTTTCGTCAGATGTACGTCGATCTCCTGAAAGAGGAGGGATACGAGGTCGATACCGTGGCATCGGGCACCGAGGGGTTGAAGCGGCTTGAAAGGCATGAATATCACCTCGTTATCACCGATCTGGTCATGCCGGGGATGAGCGGTATCGAGGTGTTGTCCCGCGTCAAGCAGAAAGCCCCGAACGTTGATGTCATCCTCGTTACCGGTCATGCCAATCTTGAATCGGCCGTCTACGCCCTCAAGAACGGCGCCCGCGATTATATCCTCAAGCCGTTCAATCATGATGAGTTCAAGCATACCGTGGCCCTCTGCTTCGAGCAGCGGCGGCTCATCAACGAGAACTACGAGCTAAAGGAACTGCTGAATCTTTTTCAGGTCGGTCAGAACATAGCAAACTGCATTGATCTGGAGCGGCTCTCTGCCGTGGTGGTCGATGCATTCTGCAAGGAGGTCGGGGTTTCGCGGGCCATCGGCCTGTTTCCCGAAAAGAGTGAACCCCACGCCCTCAAGGAGCTGAGGGGCCTTGACCCTGAAGTTGCATCGACCCTTGCCGAAAAAGCCCTTGCCCTTTACAGTGACGCGACAGAGACGGCAGGAGGCTTCCGTCGGCTCGATGGCTCTTATTTTACCGACAGTACCCTGCGCGCGGCGGGAATCAATGGCGCCCTTGTGGTTAGTATTTGCCAGCGGACACTTCTGCAGGGGGTGCTTCTGCTGGTCAACGACCAGGGCAAGCCGTTTCCTGCCGTGTTCAAGCATAAAAGCATCCAGTTTTTGCTGGAGCAGGCATCTCTTGCCTTTGACAATGCCCTGCGTTACTCCAGCGCCCGCGACATGCTCTATGTCGACGAACTCACGGGGCTCTTCAACTACCGTTATCTCGATATCTCGCTGGACCGTGAACTCAAGCGGGCGGACCGGTTCGGCTCGGTTGTTTCCATGATCTTCATCGACATGGATCACTTCAAGGGGGTCAACGATACCCACGGCCACCTCTTCGGGAGCCAGGTCCTCCATGAAGTGGGGCAATTGCTCAAAAAGTCGGTCCGGGAGGTCGATGTCATCATCCGCTACGGCGGCGACGAGTTCACCATAATTCTGGTGGAAACCGGTGAAAAGGGCGCTGCAACCGTGGCCGAAAGGATACGCCGTTCCATTGAGGACCACCACTTCCTGGCCTCTGAAGGGCTCGATGTACGGCTCACCGCAAGCCTCGGCTATGCCTGCTATCCCATCGATACCCAGTCCAAAATGGAGCTTCTCGAACTGGCGGACAAGGCCATGTACCGGGGCAAGGAAGAGGGCAAAAACCGTGTATTCCGGGCAACGGCAATCCGTTGACCTTGAGAGTGTTTCAATGCAATCAAAGGAGTAGGTGCGTACATGATCACTGGTATCAAGGGATTCAACGACATTCTTCCCGGGGACGTGGAGCGGTGGCAGCACATCGAAGCCACGGCGCGCCGGGTTTTCAGTCTCTACGGCTTTTCGGAGATCCGTATCCCGATTCTTGAAAAAACCGAACTGTTCCGACGGTCCATCGGCGACACCACCGATATCGTGGAAAAAGAGATGTACTCCTTTGTGGACAAGGGAGAGAACGCCGTAACCATGCGTCCTGAAGGGACCGCAAGCGTAATGAGGTCATACATCGAGCACAAGCTCTATGCCCAGGATCCGGTGGCAAAGCTCTACTACATGGGCCCCATGTTCCGCTACGAGCGGCCCCAGAAAGGGCGCTACCGCCAGTTCCACCAGATCGGCGCCGAGGTGACCGGAGTTACCGACCCCAAGGTCGATGCCCAGGTACTCACCATGCTCTGCCACTATTTCGCAGAGCTGGGACTGACGGAACCGACACTCCAGATCAACTCTCTCGGGTGCCCCGAATGCCGCCCCGCCTACCGCCAGGCCCTGATCGACTTTCTCCGGGAACGGCTCGACAGCCTCTGCGACGACTGCAAGCGCCGCTATCAAACCAATCCCCTGCGGGCGCTGGACTGCAAGTCGGCCCACTGCAAGGAGGCGACCGCGACCGCCCCGGCCATGCTCGACAGCCTCTGTGCAGGCTGCGACGATCACTTCGCCGTCACCCGGCGCCATCTGGAGCGGGCGGGCACCGCCTACAGCATCAACAACCGGATGGTCCGGGGGCTTGATTACTATACCCGCACTACCTTCGAATTGGTGACCGGCCTGCTCGGCGCCCAGAGCGCCGTTGCCGCAGGCGGCCGGTACGACGGCCTTATCTCCGACCTCGGCGGACCCGCCATTCCCGGTATCGGATTTGCCATGGGGGTGGAACGGATTGCCCTCCTGCTGGGGGACCAGCACTTCACCCGTCGCCCGGATCTCTTCATAGCCGCCCTTGGCGAGGAGGCCCAGAATGAGGCGTTTCGGCTCATGTGCGGCCTTCAGCGCAGCGGGGTGGCCGTGGAAATGGACTACGAAGGCAAGAGCCTCAAGAGTCAGATGCGCCGTTCGGACAAGTTCAATGCGCGTTTTACCCTGATCATCGGCGGCGACGAGCTGGCAAAAGGGGCGGCCGTGCTCAAGGCAATGGACACCGGTGTCCAGGCGGAAGTCCCGTTGACGCCGGAAGAGATTGCCGCACGCATAACAATTACGGCGTAAGAACGAAAACCTGCATCGGGCGGAAAGGGAGCCGGGCGACGATACGCGTTGTCCCGGCTCTTTTTTCTCATCCGGTAGCCCGGGATGATTACTCCTTAAATCCACTTAAGCAATTGACAACCCAGCGTAAAAATTGTATACAGTATCCATTTCCCCCTTGGGGCAAGAGCGTATCAACATCCCGAAATAACGACCTATTCAAGAAGTAAAACCACAGGAGGAATGGACTATGATCGAAGCTTATCTCGCCCACGAAGCCGAACGCAAGGCCCAGGGAATCCCCCCCCTGCCGCTGAACCCCGAGCAGACCGCAGGTCTGTGCAACCTGCTGGAAAACCCGCCGGCAGGCAAAGAAGAATTCCTGCTCCACCTCCTGAAGGAGCGCGTTTCCCCGGGCGTCGACCCCGCTGCCAAAGTCAAGGCCGCCTTCCTGGCCGAGATCCTTGCCGGAACCAAGACATCCCCCCTCGTCTCCAAGGTTGACGCGGTCCGCATCCTGGGCACCATGATCGGCGGCTACAACGTTTCTCCCCTGGTAGAGGCCCTGAACAGCTCCGACCTGGCCGACGAGGCCGCCTGCGCCCTTTCCGGCATGACCCTTGTCTATGACGGTTTCGATCAGGTAGTTGAGCTCAGCAAGAGCAACGCAGCCGCCAAGAAGGTGCTGGAATCCTGGGCCAATGCCGAGTGGTTCACCAACCGTCCCGGCGTACCCGAAACCATCTCGGTCAAGGTCTTCAAGGTTGAAGGCGAAATCAATACCGACGACTTCTCTCCGGCGGGCGACGCATGGAGCCGCCCCGACATCCCGCTGCATGCCCTTGCCATGGGCAAGACCCGTTTCCCCGGTCGCCTGAAGGATATTGCCGACTGGCGTGCCGCCGGTCACCAGGTTGCCTTTGTCGGCGACGTGGTCGGTACCGGTTCCTCCCGCAAGTCGGCCTGCAACTCGGTCCTCTGGCACATGGGCCAGGATATCCCCTGCGTGCCCAACAAAAAAACCGCAGGCGTCATCATCGGCGGCGTCATCGCCCCGATCTTCTTCAATACCGCCCAGGACTCCGGCGCACTGCCCCTCAAGGCCGACGTCACCAAGATGAATGACGGCGACGTGATCACCATCAACACCAAGAAGGGTGAAATTGCCAACGCTGCCGGCGAGGTCATCTCCACCTTCAAACTGAACCCCAACACCCTGGCCGACGAGTTCCGCGCCGGCGGCCGCATCCCGCTCATCATCGGCCGCGCCATTACCGAGAAAGCCCGCAAGGCCCTCGGCCTTGGCGACACCGATGTCTTCACCAAGCCGGTGAACCCTGAGCCGAAGCCTGGTCAGGGCTACTCCCTCGCCCAGAAGATGGTCGGCAAGGCCTGCGGCGTGACCGGCGTGCTGCCGGGCACCGCCTGCGAGCCCAAGATGACCACGGTCGGATCCCAGGACACCACCGGCCCCATGACGGCCGACGAGCTCAAGGAACTGGCCTGCCTCAAGTTCCTCTCGCCCATGTTCATGCAGTCCTTCTGTCACACCGCCGCTTATCCGAAACCGGCGGACGTGAAGATGCACAAGACCCTGCCGGAGTTCATCATCGAGCGTGGCGGCGTACCCCTCAAGCCCGGGGACGGCGTCATCCACTCCTGGCTGAACCGCCTGCTGCTTCCGGACACCGTCGGTACCGGCGGTGACTCCCACACCCGCTTCCCCATCGGCATCAGCTTCCCGGCCGGTTCCGGCCTCGTGGCCTTTGCCGGCGCCATGGGCTTCATGCCGCTGGATATGCCCGAATCGGTCCTGGTCCGGTTCAAAGGCAAACTGAACCCGGGCATCACCCTGCGCGACGTGGTCAACGCCATTCCTTACTGGGCCATCAAGCAGGGCAAGCTGACCGTGCCCAAGAAGAACAAGATCAATATCTTCAACGGCCGCATCCTTGAGATGGAAGGTCTGCCCGATCTTTCCGTGGAGCAGGCATTCGAGCTGACCGATGCCGCTGCCGAGCGTTCAGCCGCTGCCGGTTGCATCCAACTCTCCAAGGAGTCGGTTGCCACCTATCTGCGCTCCAACGTTGCCCTCATGAAGAAGATGATTGCTGACGGCTACCAGGATGCCCAGACCCTCCAAAACCGTATCGATGCGGTCAACGAGTGGCTGAAGAACCCGCAGCTTCTCGAAGCCGACAAAAACGCCGCGGAGACCGGCGCCTATGCCGATGTGATCGAGATCGATCTGGCTGAAATCACCGAGCCGATTCTGGCCTGCCCTAACGACCCGGATGACGTTAAGCTCCTCTCCGACGTGGCCGGCACCCCGATCAACGACGTGTTCCTCGGCTCCTGCATGACCAATATCGGCCACTTCCGCGCCGCTGCCGAGATCTGGCGCGGCCAGAAGTTCAACCCGAGCGTCCGTACCTGGATCTGCCCGCCGACCCGCATGGATCAGCAGCAACTCAAGGACGAGGCACTTTTCTCCATCTACAGCGCCGTGGGCTGCCGGATCGAAATCGCAGGCTGCTCCCTTTGCATGGGGAACCAGGCCCGCGTGCCCGACAAGTCCAACGTCTTCTCCACCTCCACCCGTAACTTCGACGACCGGATGGGCGACGGGGCGCAGGTATTCCTCGGCTCCGCCGAACTCGGCGCCATTTGCACCAACCTCGGCCGCATTCCGACCAAGGAGGAGTATTTCGCCGCCATCAAGGAGAAGGTGGAGCCGAAGAAGGATGCGATTTACAAATACCTGCAGTTCGACGAAATGCCCGAGTACCGGTAGTTCATCAACTCAGAAGGACCCGCGGCTGAAAGGCTGAGGGGATAACATGAAAAGACCCCCGTTCAGACATGCCCGAACGGGGGTCTTTTCATGTACCGTGCCATGGGTCTTATTAGGTGAAATCAGGTGTCGGGGGAGGCAGTGCCTTCACTTCCCGGTACAGGTGGATGATCACTCCCGGTTGGAGAGGAGTGCCTTCGAACAGATCGGCCGGAGGCGTCGGCGTTGCTTCCGTGTCGCCGAAACTGTACTCGACAACGGTGTGCCTTCCATTGTCGTCGAGCCAGATGAGACGGTTGTGCTCGGTGCCGGTCACCTCGTCCACCAGATAGGACTTGGTGGCATGGGTGCGGCACTCCAGCGGGTCATTGACAGCCTTGATCGAATCAAGGCACCTGCCGAGACGTGCGGCCCGGCTGATAATGTCGCTGTTGGCCCTGGCAAGCGTCTTCTTGTCGGCCAGCTCGGCATAGCCGGCTGCTGATGACAAAGCGGTCTGCACCCATCCGCCGGCAGTGACCTCGACGGCCCAGGCAGTCACGAAGATTCCGTCCGTCCGCTTTTCAACGGCAACTGTGGCCGTGCACCCGGCAGGAGCCTTGCCGGACCACTTCCGGGTCAGGTTGATCTCGCTGAAGACCCTGGTGGTGCATGTGGCCAGGGCGCCCACGTCTGCGCCTGCGGCAGGCTGCGCAATGAGCAGGTACACCATCGCAATGGACAGGATACGGTAGCGCATGAAACCTCCATGATGTGATAGCAGAGCCTCACCAAAGGGGGTTCCCTTCGGAATATCCTTCGATATAACCTGATAATACCGTTGCATGGACAGTACGGTCTTTTGTCTTTCCTCTCGATTTTCCGCAAGCACACCCCGAAGCGGCAAGCCACACGCGCGGGCTGCGGGTCAGGCCTCGTGATAGATTTCCCGGCTGTCCCGGAATTCCATCGTGTCAATAACTGGTAACGTGTAACGTATCGCTGTTTAAGTACAAGTCAAGGAACCGGGGGTGGATTCGTCTCCCATGAACCGGAAATCTGCCGGCAGGGGGCTTGCCTTTGTGCAATTCGCCGATACAGTAACCTCAAGGTTCGCGAAGAAAGGGGTGGGCATGGGCAATCGGCTGAACCCGGATGACCTGCCGGTCGCCGACGGGAGAGTGTATCATCTCGATCTGGCGCCTGAAGAGTTGGCGCGGCACGTGATCGTGGTGGGGGATCCCGATCGGGTCCCCGTGCTGGCCGAGGCGTTCCTGGCAACACGGGAGGTGGATCGTTTCCACCGCGGCTTTCGCACCATTACCGGTGTGACCGCCGAAACCGGCCAACGGGTTTCTTTCGTCACGTCGGGGATCGGCGCTCCATCAACGGAAATCGTCCTCAACGAGCTGGCCGCCCTCAATGAGGTGGATTTTACCACCATGACCCGGCGTGAGCAGTGGCAACCATTGACCCTGGTGCGTCTCGGCACATCCGGCGGGCTCAATCCGGCCACACCCGTGGGGACACTGGTCCTGACCGACTATGTTGTGGGGCTGGACAACACCGCCCTGTACTACGACATCCCGTTGCCCGATGAAGCCTGTGCCCTGCTGGAAGAGAGGGTACGCTCCATCATGACCGGCGCTGAACTGCCGGGTGCGCGCTTTGCCGGCAGAATAGCCCCCTATGCCGCCAGGTCCGACCGGGGCCTGCTGGCTTCGCTCACTGCCGCTGCGGGCACCCTGGGGTTGCCCTGGATCCGGGGCCTCACCATCTCCAGTGCCGGTTTTTTTGCGGAACAGGGGCGAGGTGTGGCACGTGTCGGCACGACCCACGTGAATCTGCTCGACGCCCTTGAGCACCTTGCCAGTCCCTGGCCGGGGTTCGAACTCCAGAACATGGAGATGGAAGCAGGGTTTTTCCTCCATTTTCTCGGCGGGCTGGGGTACCGCGCCGCTGCGGTGTGTGTGGTGATCAATCAACGCACGAGCGGCGTTTTCATGGCTGATTACCGTCGTCAGGTGTTGGACGGCGCCCGGCTCATTCTCCGGGCATTCAAGGAATGCGAAACCGTGTGAGTCAGGTCGGGAGCGACGGCTTGACCTTTGGCCGAAGGCTGTTTCACTTGTCAGTGTGCAGTATACAACAGCGGACGAAAAGGAGGCGGGCATGAAAGGGAACGAACGGATTATCGAGCACCTGAACGCACGGTTGGCCGAAGAACTTACTGCTGTCAACCAATATTTCGTACATGCGGAGATGTGCGAGAACTGGGGCTATGAGCGGCTCCACGCCATGGCCCGCAAGCGCTCCATCGACGAAATGAAGCACGCGGAGAAACTGATTGCCCGGATTCTCTTTCTTGAGGGAAAGCCGATCGTAAGCAACCTGAACAAGATCCATATCGGTTCGGAAGTGCCCGGGATGCATGAAAACGACCGGTTTGCCGAGGAAACGGCCATCAGGGGATATAACGAGAGCATCCGGCTGGCGGTTGAGGTGGGTGACAACGGCACGCGCGAACTGCTTGAGTCGATTTTGAAGGAAGAGGAAGAGCACATCGACCTGCTGGAGTCACAACTCGACCAGATTTCCCAGATGGGAGCGCAGAACTATCTGGCAGAGCAGGTCGACTAGGCAGAGGCGATCATGGTACCCCATGGATCTGTGTGAGCACTCTATTTCAGGCAAGCTGCTCCAGGCGCTCGGTGAGTTCAACCGGGGCGATTGGTTCGAATGCCACGAAACCCTGGAAGATCTCTGGATCGGCAGCGAGGGAGAGATCCGGGATTTTTACCAGGGGGCGCTGCAACTGGCCGTTGCCCTCCACCACTGGCGCAACGGCAATTTTAGCGGGGCAGTGAGTCTCCTGAATGGAGGAGCAGGCTATCTGCGGCGGGTACGACCGGTCTGCCAACGGGTGGACGTGATCGGGCTGGTATCCGCCGCGGACCGCCTGCGTGACGAGTTGACCCGGTTGGGCCCGGAACGGATGGCCGAGGCGGATCGCGGTCTGTTTCCCCGGATGGTGCTCGTGGCTGTCACGGCCGGGGAAGAACATCGGGTTGAATGACTCACCCTCCTGCGGTGAATGCCATCCACCACGCAGATGCCACAACGAGAGCGCTGGCCAGTGCCAGCACCGCGTTGACCATCCGCCCCGGCCTGCCGCTTGTTGCCAGCCGGAACTCCGCTGCAATGCCGAATCCGATTCCCCAGAGAAATCCGAAGAGGTGCGCGCCCAGGTCGGTGTGCTCGCCTTCCGTGCCCAACGCCGCCAGCAGGGCCAGCCCTGCTGCGGCGGGAATCAAACCCCGCCGGTTCGGATGATGGATGTAGCGCATTGCGCTGAGAGCGGCGAAGATGCCGACTGCGCCGAAAACCGCGGTGGATGCCCCCACCGAGCGATGGGCAGGGAGTTGGAGATAGGCGTTGGTGAGGTTGCCGAGGATGCCGGAGCCGAGCAGGAGCGCCCATGACAAGCCGGCCCCGAGCTCGCGGCAAAGGAGGACGGCAATGAAACCGCCGATGGCGAGGTTGCCCGCCAGGTGCGAAACATCGGCATGAAGTGTCAGCGCAGTCACGGCCCGCCACCACTGCCCATCGAGAATGGACGCTGCATTGGCATTGCCGAGGTCGAACCAGTCGGTGGATGCGTGACCGGGCAGGGTGACGCCGAACCGGGTGAGATTGTGGAACATCGCCAGCAGGAGCAGCACTGACAGGGTGGAGAGGGTGTTCTCTTCCAATGGGCGTACGGGCGGCAGGGGAGGGGGCCAGTTGCTGTTCTCCTCTTCAAAGAGACGCACCTCCCTGAGAGCCCGGGCAAAAGCCGGTGCCGGAACGAGCACTCGCCAACCGGCGCCGTTCTGCTCTATCCGAACGGGCACATACCGCGCCTCCAGGACCAACGCCCAGAGCCGCGCATCCTGTGCGGTCAGAATGTCGGTGGAGGGGCCGGTTCCCGGGTCGGCGGGCAAGGGGAGCCACAGCTCGGGCAAGGGCAACAGGTGTTCAGGGGAGATATTCATGCTTCCATGGTAACCATTACCACCCGCTATTGCGACACCCGTTGCGAAAAAAACTTGAAGCAGTCATAAACACGTCGGAATAGCATGGGGTCGCACGAGAAAAACAAGAGGGCGCCGAGGAGATGGAAACACACCATGATCGGGATTGATGGGGGGCGGTGCAAAGGGTGCGGCAGGTGCGTGGCAGCCTGCCCGGACCGGCTGTTGAGCCTCGAAACGAAGGATGGGAGAAAAGCAGTGGTGCTCGGCCGCCCCGAACGATGCGATGCCTGTGGCCGATGCGTGACCGAGTGCCCCTTCGAGGCGATTCGCGGCGGCACTGCCTGCATGTCCGGCCTGGCGGAAGGAGGGTAGGCCATGTATCTCTTTCAGATACTGCTGCCGCTCTACGACAATGACGGCACTAACTTCCCCCAGGAGGAATTCGTCCGGGTCAGGGACGAGCTGACAGAGCGCTACGGTGGAATCACCACCTATGTGAGGTCGCCGGCAAAAGGGTTGTGGAAGGGGTCAGCCACCACCGTCCACGATGACATCGTAATCTACGAGGTGATGGCCGAACATTTGGATCGGCCGTGGTGGCGCCGGTTTCGCGAGGAGCTCGCCGGCCGGTTCCGGCAGGATGTGCTGATCGTGCGGGTGAGCGAGATTCAGCTTCTGTAGCGCATGCAAAACGCCCCGATCAGAGTAGGCAATCCCTCACAAATTCCGCCGTCGGGCCGCTTTCCCGCGCTGCCGCCTCCTGCCGTTCCGCAGTGGGCATCATTTCGTGCAGGAATCTCCTGGCTCGCTTGCGGCTGCCGGCAATGGTCTCCGTCATTCTGCACAGAATGAACGCAGGCAGTCCTGACCGGTACCCCTCGACAAGCTTGGCTATTTCCGCCCGGCGCTTGGTAGTGCTCCACGACTTGTAGACATCGTTACCCACATCCTCAAGCAACATGATATCCCGCTCCTTTCAGCCGCTGCCGGCCTTGGCGCTGCACTGTGTATCCGTCGTTACGGCATCCTCAGCATACTGCATGAAAGGTCATGCGTCCATTATTTTCACCGTTGCGGCTCATGATGAAAGGCGCAATCCATCCGGCGGTTTCATGCTATTATTTAACTAGACAACAATACGCATCCCACGGACAGACCGGCTCCAGCCGGCCGTCGGGCTCACGGGAAGGGAGGTCCTGATCATGGCACGGTTCTATGACCCCAAAGATGAAACGGATTGTTGCAGGGTGGAAGCAATCCTGAGGAAAGGCGGCATCGAGTACTTCCTCCGTCAAGAAAGACGTGGTACTGGCATGATGGAAATCCATGTGGCCGAAGAGGATGTACCCCGAGCGGAAGAGCTTCTTACTCAGGGAAGAGGGAGGTAGCGAATAGTGCGAGCAAGAAACGGTTTTCCACGAGGAATGAGGATTCGAGGAGCGTTTTCAGTGGTAGTGGTTGCTGCTGCGTTGCTGCTGGGGGGAGTGGCAGGTGCCGATGATGGAATTAAGGAAGGGGGCAAAAAGGTCGGAGAGGGCTTCAAGACCATTGGCAAGGAGACGGGCCAGGCGTTCAAGGAGGGGGGCAAGGAGATCGGTCAGGGCGTAAAACAGATGGGCAAGGAGGCCGGCCAGGAGGCTAAGAAGACCGGCAAGGGTGTGGGAGAGTGGTTCCGGGAGACGGGCAGGAAAACCGGAGAGGCCTTCAGGGAAATGGGCAGGAGCATCAAGCGGTTCTTCACGGGCGAGTAGATGGTTGTGCCTCTCAATGGAGTTGGGCGCCCTTGAGCATGTCGCCCCCTTCTTTCCGGGTTTCCTGGCGGTCAATGTGGCAATGTTTCTGGCGGGAGAGCACCGGAACGTGGTGGACAGCCGGTCCCTGAAATGGAAAAAGCCGTCACCCAAAAGGATGACGGCCTGGCTCCGCACAAAGCGTCGTGAATCAACCCTTGGAATTTTCGTAGAACAGAAAGACCAGCAGGACCACGAGCGCTGAAGCAACGATCATGAGGAAAAAGGCGATTATGGTGTTGACCGTGTCCTGGATCTTCTCCTTGGCCGTACGTTCTTCCCGTATGTATCTGCCCATGAAACCTCCCGACGCCACCGCTGGCGGCCGTTCGCCCTAGTGGTAAACTGTATCCAAAATCTCGCAGAATATCAAGCTGATCGCTGTTCACGGAGCTATGCATGATCATAAAGAAACTGATCCTGAAAAAACACCTCAGCTCCGGCGGTCTCGCCGAATTTCTGCTGGTAAGGAAGGAGGGGGCCTACGAGGCTGCTCTCTTCATCAACGGGAAACTGATTCCGGGGCCATCGAAACCGCACCCCCTCAACCCTCCGACGGACGACCTGACTCACTGGATGGGCAACAGGCCAAGCGTCGGGCTTACCCGGGGAGAGGCCGAGCGCATTCTGGAGGAGATCGATTTCGAAAACGCCGTTCTCGCTCACCGTACCCGCAGTGACTGGAAACGATGACGTAAATTGTGATTGCGTGTTTGGAAGAGGCTGAGATACACTATTAACATCTGCTTATCAGCGACTTGTGGTGCAACGACACCTGTGTTACCCGGACGGCTTATGGTCTGTGCCTCGCTCAAAGCATTCATTGCGGCCGATGAACAGTTGACCGGCATTCACTTCCTCGTGCAAACCAAGGCCAGGAGGGGGGATCGACCTGCCGTCCACTACAATGCCGCCCGCTTCTTCGACCATCACGAGGCACGCCTCGTTTCCCACCTCATTGAAATAAGGGGCGATATCTTCGAAAGTGCCCTGTCCCGTAGTCTCATGCGGCTCGGTTGCCTGATCATCGTGGGCGGAACAGCCATGCTGGTCAGGAATAGCACCGCCTTCATAGCCGTGCCCGTTTTCGCTCTCCTGCTCTACAGTGAGATCAGGCTCGTCCGTCGCGCTTACCTGCTGGATTCCTCCCTCAAGGGGTATATCTCGTATCTGGGGAGAACACGCCGCCAGCGCCGTGACGACTTCGTGCGCGACGTGGTGGAACATTCCGCCCGCATTGCCGAGTGTATCTCCCGCTGACCAGCGGACTGCTGCCGGCCAGCCCCGGTCTCTTCCCCCAGGCATTGATCGCCTTGTCCGCCCATTATCCCGCCGGATGCACCTGTATCACGTATATAGTTGCATGACAGGGTTTCGTCCCTATACTAGTATTCGTTTGTTAGCGTCCTTAATAGGATCGGGCACGGCATGGAAACCCTGGCAGATCTTTTCACTTCATTCAGCGGCAGAAGCCTTGATACGGCGTTCGTGTTTCGGACCGGCGTCCGGCGGTACCGCTATACCTATGCATTCCTCCATGACCACGCGCTCAGGATGAACGCGTGGCTGGCCGACCGGGGGGTCGGTCCCGGGGATCGTGTCGTGCTCTGGGGGCCTAATTCGCCCTGGTGGGGCATCGCCTTCTGGGGTATCATTGCCCGCGGCGCAATCGTGGTGCCAGTCGATTTCATGTCCGGGGCCGAGCGGGCGGATGTCATTGCGGGCCTCACCGAGGCCCGGCTTGTGATCCAGAGCCGGGATAAGCTTGAGCGGCTCACCGGCCGGCCGACGGTACTTTTTGAGGAACTGCCCTTCCTTCTTGAGTTGTGCCCACCGCTCACTGCCCGCCACGTGCCCGATCCGGACGACATCGCCGAGTTGATCTACACCTCCGGCACCACCGGAGCCCCGAAAGGGGTCATGCTCACCCATCGTAACCTGATTGCCAACCTGCTCCAGGTGAACCGCCACATCCCCATCGTCACCAGCGACTACGTGTTTCTTTCACTCTTGCCCCTGTCGCACATGTTCGAGCAGATGGGCGGATTTCTGACCCCCCTGTACCGGGGCGCATCAGTGGCCTATATCCGTACCCTCAAGCCGTCGGCCATCATGGAAGCCCTGGGGGAGGAGAATGTGCACGCGCTGATCGCCGTGCCGCGCCTGCTTCAACTGCTCAAGGACTCCATCGAGCGGGAGCTTGATGCCCGGGGGCTGGGATCTGTGCTGGCCCGACTGCTGGCTGTTGCCGGGCACTTGCCGGTTGAGCGGCGCAAGCTGCTGTTTGCTCCGGTCCACCGGAAATTCGGGCGCAACTTTTCCCTGTTCGTGTCAGGGGGAGCGCCCCTGGACCCGGAGGTGTTCCGCTTCTGGGCCGGCCTCGGGTTTACCATATTAGAGGGATATGGCCTCACCGAGTGTGCTCCGGTCCTTGCGGCCAACACGCTTGAGCGCCAGGTGGCCGGTTCCGTGGGGCCGGCACTGCCGGGGGTCGAGTTGAAACTCGTTAACGGCGAAGTGCTGGCCCGGGGAGACAACGTCTTTCCCGGCTACTACCGCAATGAATCGGCCAGCCGTGATGCCTTTGCCGATGGCTGGTTCCGCACGGGCGATCTGGGAGAATTCGACGGCTCGGGCTGGCTCCGGATCCTGGGCAGAGGAAAAGAGCTGATCGTCACGGGGGCGGGTGTCAATGTGTTCCCCGACGAGATCGAGTCCATGCTCGACCGGGCCGCCGGGGTGCGCGAATCCTGTGTCATCGGTCTGGACCGCGGGAAGGGGGAAGAGGTCCACGCCGTGCTGATCCCCGATGGGAGCGGCCGTCCGGCAGAGGAGATCATCAACGAGGTGAATGGGCGGCTTGACGATCTCCACCGGATTACCGGCTGGTCCATCTGGTCTGACGCGGAGTTCCCCAAGACCACCACCCTCAAGATCCGGAAATTTCTCGTCAAGGAGCGGGTTGCCCAGGGAGGTGGCACTGGCGTGACAGGGGGGTCCAGTGACAGGCTGGCATTGATGATCGCCCGGATCACCGGGAACCCGGTCGCAACGGTGACGGACGACGCGGTGCTGACGACCGATCTGGGGCTCACCTCCATCGGCAGGCTGGAGCTGGTCAACGCCATCGAGATGGAGTTCCGTCTCGATCTGGAGGACACGGTCATCGGCCCCCGCACCCGGGTGGCCGAACTTCGGGAGGTCATCCGCCTCCGGGCCAAGGTCCACAGCCGCGAGCGGTTCCGGCCATGGACCGCCCGACCCGCGGCACTGGCGGTGCGGCGAGTGCTGGATATGATTCTCCATGGCCCCTTGATCCGGCACTACGTCCGCCTGAAGGTGGAGGGCGGGGAACATCTGGACGGCCTGGACGGCCCGATCCTGTTCGTTTCCAATCATCTCAGCTATTTCGATCATCCCGTCATCATGTCCGCTCTCCCCGGTGAATGGCGCTACAAAACCGCCACTGCTGCCTGGGAGGAGTTTTTCTTCCGCAACTACAAGAGCCTCCCGCAGAAGATCTGGAAGCGCCTTGCCTACGAGTACGCATCGGTAGCCTTCACGGTGTTTCCGCTTCCCCAGAGCCGCGGTTTCCGGGGCGCGCTTCGTTTCATGGGGGCATTGGCGGACAGGGACATGAGCATACTTGTGTTCCCCGAGGGTGAACGTTCGCGGGACGGGAGCTTGCTGCCGTTTCAACCGGGGCTCGGAGTGATGGTGCGGGAACTGGCCATTCCGGTGGTTCCGGTGCGGATACGCGGGCTCGAACAGGTATTCCCCCGCGGTGCCTCCTGGCCCGTCAGGGGCGAAGTGCGGGTGACCTTCGGCACGGCCATCCGCTTTACCCTGGAGTCACCTGCTGAAATAGTCGCTGCGGCGCGTGCGGCCGTGGAGGAACTTTAAGTGGCGGAATGGCACCGTATACCCATCGATGAGGCCCTGACCAGGCTCGCAACGTCCCTTGCCGGGCTTGGCCGCGATGAGGCCCGCCGGCGCCTGGCTGAATGCGGCCCCAATGAACTGGAAGAACAGGTCCGGCGGACGCCCCTTGCCATGCTCCTCGGCCAGTTCACGGACTTCATGATCCTGGTGCTGATCGGCGCGGCAGTGGTGGCCGGCGCCATCGGCGAGCCGGGGGATGCGGCGCCAATCATTATCATTGTCGTGCTTAACGCCGTTATCGGCTTTGCCCAGGAATACCGCGCCGAGCGCGCCATGGCCGCCCTTCGGGAGATGTCAGGCAACTATGCCGCAGTGCTGCGCAGCGGCGAGCATCTGAGCGTGCCCGCCCGAGAGATCGTCCCCGGCGACCTTGTCCTGCTGGAAGCGGGAAACGTGGTGCCGGCCGACGTGCGCCTTGTGGAAGCGGTGCACCTGAAAACCGTGGAAGCGGCCCTTACCGGGGAGTCGCTTCCCGTGGAGAAGCTCTCGGAACCACTTCCCGACCCGAATGTGCCGTTGGGCGACCGGCGCAACATGGCATACAAGGGGACGGTGGTCGCCTACGGTCGCGGCATCGGCGTCGCAGTCGCCACGGGGATGGGAACCGAGCTTGGCCGGATTGCCGCGATGCTGCAACAGGAGGCCGAAAATAAAACCCCGCTCCAGCGGCGTCTCGCCGCCTTTGGCAAGCGCCTCGCGCTGGCGGTGCTCGCCATCTGCGCAGTGGTGTTCACCCTTGGACTGCTGCGGGGAGAGCCCCTCCTCCTCATGCTCCTCACCTCCATATCCCTTGCAGTAGCCGCCATTCCGGAGGCGCTGCCGGCAGTGGTGACCATCACGCTTGCCCTGGGCGCGCGCAGGATGGTCCGCCAGAATGCCCTTATCCGCCGGCTTCCCGCCGTGGAAACCCTCGGCTCGGTCAGCTATGTCTGTTCCGACAAGACCGGCACCCTGACCCTCAACAGAATGACCGTGGAGGACGTCTGGCCGAACGGCCTGGACCCGGGCGATGGGGCTGCCTGCACCAGTTCCCCTCGCTCGCCCGTCGACCTCTTCACAACGGCCCTGGTCCTGTGCAACGATGCGCATGAGGACTCGGAAGGAGGGCTGGTCGGCGACCCCACCGAAACGGCCCTTCTGGCCTACGGGCGGACTTGTGGCGTGACCCGCGTCGAAATCGAGGCCCGTCATCCGCGGATGGCCGAACTTCCCTTTGATTCGGAACGCAAATGCATGACCACCTTTCACCGGGATGGCGATACCATCCTGGCCTTTACCAAGGGTGCGGTCGAAGTGCTCGCGGCCCGGTCGGTGGCGATGCGTGTCTCCGGCAGGGAGATCCCCCTGGACCGGCGAGAGATCGAGCGCGTAACGGATGAAATGGCAGCCCGCGGCCTCCGGGTGCTTGCCCTGGCCATGCGCCGCTGGCCGCGGGTACCCGACCGGCTGGAAAGTGACGGGATTGAGAGCGACCTGATTTTCCTCGGCCTTGCCGGCATGATGGATCCCCCGCGCGAGGAGGCTGCCGAGGCGGTTGCCCAGTGCCGGAACGCGGGCATCACCCCCGTGATGATAACCGGCGACCACCCGCTCACGGCCCGGATCATTGCCCGGCGGCTGGCAATCCTCGAAGATGACGGCGACGCGGTGCTGACCGGACAGGAACTGGCTGAACTGAGTCAGGAAGAGTTTGAGGCACAGGTGGAGCAGATTCGGGTCTACGCCCGGGTGGCGCCCGAGCAGAAGCTCACGATCGTCAAGGCGCTTCAGGACCGCGGCCATTTCGTGGCCATGACCGGCGACGGGATCAACGATGCGCCGGCGCTCAAGCGTGCGGACATCGGCATTGCCATGGGAATCACCGGCACGGATGTCTCCAAGGAAGCAGCGGCCATGGTGCTGCTGGACGATAATTTCGCCACCATTGTCAGGGCCGTGCGGGAGGGGCGCCGGATCTACGCCAATATCCTCAAGTTCATTACCTACTCGATCACGTCGAATATCGGGACCCTCGTGGCCATAACCCTTGCGCCTTTTTGGGGGTTGCCCCTGCCGTTGCTCCCCATTCAGATACTCTGGCTGAACCTGCTGTGCGACAGCCTGCCGGGACTTGCCCTGGCAGGAGAACCCGCTGAGCGGGATGTGATGAGTCGACCGCCCGTCGACCCGAAGGAAGGTATTTTTGCTGGAGGGAGAGGGTACTACGCGGCCGGCTACGGCCTGGTGATCGGTGCCGCGGCATTGGCGTTCCAGGCCGCTGCCCTGCGGATGGGGCTGCCGTGGCAGACCATGGTCTTCACGTTTCTGGTTCTGAACCGCATGGCAGTCGTGCTTGCGGTCCGCTCAGACCGGACCTCGCTGCTGCGTATCGGCATCATGTCCAACCGGCCCCTTGTCGGTGCCATCGCGATTACGTTCTGTCTTCAACTCGCCGTCGTCTTTGTGCCGACGCTCAATCCCCTGTTCCATACGGAGCCGCTATCGGCCCCAGCCCTTGCCGCTACGGTTGTGCTGGCGATGGGGATGGTTCTTTTGTCCGAGATCCAGAAGGGGGTGTTGAGGTGGCGGCAAGGTAGTTCGCGGTAAAGATGTAGTCGTCCAGATAATCGCGCCTGCCGTCACCGTTCAGATCGCCTGCCTGCCCCTGCTCTCCGTCCCGTTGAGCGAGAAATGCCGTAAAGTCGGCCTCCGATGCCGGACCTGTTCCTGCCGGTCTGATGATGATACGGGGAACCACCGTCAAGGGGTAGACCACACTGTCCTCACCTGACACCACGGTCAGGATTGCCTCGCTGACGCCCCTGTCGGGCAGGGCCTTCACGGCCCAGAGTCCGTCCGGTTCCCGTGTCAGGGTCAGCAGGCGCGCTCCCTTAAGAATGAAGAGGGGGGTTGCCGTGTCGTCTCCGGCACCCTTCAGGGTGAGGGTCACAACGGATTCACCGTCACTGAATCCGATCGGCGGTGCCTGGGTAATACCCTGCGCAACGGGTTCGCTGAACAGCGCCGTGAGCGTGGCAGGAGTCCTTTCCCCGGTCAGTTCCTGAAAACGACTCCGGATGCTCCGGTAAACGATGTGCTCGGGCTGCTTGTCGGGTGAGCGTTGGGGCGTGGCTTCAGGTTCGGGTGGCGCAGGCGGTTCCTCGTGCTCCAACGGTCCGGCTTCCTCTTCTCGTGTTTCCGAAGGGGGTTGTTCCTCGGCTGGTACGTCACTGGTTTCCCTGTCTTCTGTTGCGTTTCTATGAACCGACATCGTTGCGGGTCCCGATGGGGGGGCGGCTTCGCCCTTTTCCGGCGACCCGTCCTTTTCCGGCAACCTGTCCTTTTCCGGCAACCTGTCCTTCTCGTACTGCTTGTCCTGATCCGACGGGGCGCCCGGTGGGGGAGAGTTGTTTTCGTTCTTAACATAGTCCGCGGTAATGGTACATGCAAGGGTAGGGGGCGTCGTTATGCGGGCAAAGCGGATGCGCGCCACTGCACCGGAAAGAAGGAAGGGCTGTTGTGCCGAAGCGTAAATCAGAAGCCCGTCCGTGCGGGATGTGGCATTGAAAAAAGTCCACTGGGCGGTTCCCTCTTGCACAACCGGTTGCTTGCTTGCAAGCTTATTTTCGTCGCCGTAACCGACCTTCAGGATAATCGACTGGACATTGGAGATTGAACCGTTGGTCCTGATGACATAGTCGTTTCCGCCGGCGTAGGTCAGGCTCATGAGGTTACATGTGCCGCCAAAGGCCGCTGAAATGGTCAGACAACAGAGAAGAAGGCATACCGAAACTGCCGTGATCGCGCTAATCTTCATTAAAAACATCCTCCGCGGATGGCTTGGGTTTGTTCTCCCTTATATATCAAGCACCACCCGGGCCCACCAACCATTTTCTTGCCGCCGGACCGAAAAAAGATGCAGCGTTACCGCCTTTACATCGACCATCATGGGATGACGCTCATTATCGATCCGCTCGCCGCGGGCAACGGCATCGAGGTGCAGGCCTCCCTCAGCCTCGGTGATCATAACCCGGGGAACCCTGAGCAGGAGACACCGGGCGTCTTTCAGAAAGATCAGTTCCTGGAGAAACGAGAACAGAAGAAGGTCCAATTCTTCGCTTGCAAGGGAAATGACGATTTCATCAGCCGGGGCGACCGATGCGAGGTCGTCGACCATGACATTGGTGAGGGCATCGGCAGCGGCGCAGAACATCTCCTCGCGCGTCTCCCCCCACGCTTCAAAGGCAACGTCGGCCGTGGCAATATCGGGCAGATAGCGATAGGGCATGGGGCGGACACTCAGAGCAGGGCGTCTATTGCCTCGAAATCGATCTCGTTCTCGGCATTTGCCCTGATCCAGTTGAGCTTTTCCCGGTCCTCGGCAGTGATCTTGGAGACATCCTCCATAAGCGTCGTGAACACTCGTGCCGTGGAGTCATGAACCCGGATGTAGGGAATCATGCTGTCGTCCAGAATCTGCTGGGTTATTTCCGAAACCGGCATGTGGCCCGCGATGACGAGACCGGCGATCTTGTCCCGGTAGGATGGGATATGATACAGGGAGGACAGGGTGACGATCAACTCGTCCCGTGAGCTGGTGAGAACCAGCAGAGTGGCATCCTCCAGGGCGTCAACCACCCGTTGGGACGATGCTGCTCCCAGGTGGATGTGGTGAATGATCCGGCTGTGCCTGTCAGCGTCGCCGTGCACGGGAAGATTGAGCAGTTTTCCGATATGGGACAGGGTCGGGTTTGCCAGGACGGGGGAATAGTTGAAGCCGCCGGAAACCTGGAGCGAGCGCCCCGGGAACCCCCGCCGGAGGAAGCCGAGGATCGAGTCACGCTTGTCTGACCGGAGTTTGTTGACGATGACCATCCGGACGTCGGCCCCTTCCTTTTCGTAGAGGGCCAGGTTAAGGTGCACGGCATCGATGGTGCTGCCGATGCCACTGTCGGTCACCACGATGACCGGTGCCCCGAGCGTATGGGCTACACAGGCATTGCTGAGGCCGATGACCGAACCGACACCGCAGTGGCCCGCGCCTTCGATGATCAGGAAGTCATAGCTCTGGTCGAGGATTTCGAATGCTTCGACGATCTTTTTTTTAAGGGCGAGGCAGTCGAACCTGCCGCTTAGGTAGTCGCGGGTGAAGTTCTTGGGGAGAGGCACGGGGTTCATGAGGGCCAGGTCTTCTTCCAGGCCGAAGGTCCGTGCCATGAGGATGGCGTCCATGTCGACGGTGAGGCCGTTGTACATCTCGATTTTGGGACCAATGGGCTTGATGAAGCCGACCCGCCGGTATTTCTGTTGTGCCAGGTGCATGAGCGAGACGCTCATGGTTGTCTTTCCGCAGTTTTGTCCCGTTGCGCCGATAAAGACTTTTTTGGCCATGGTCCCCCCGGTTGCGTATGAAATTCATTCAGAAACATGAAGGCTGACTGCTGCGCGGAAAAACGGTGCGCCAGCTCTCGTTGGTGTTTTTCCGCATACAGTATACACAATTGCACGTCCAACGGGGCGAAAAAAGAGCCTTATCCTCCCATGTCCGACGCGATTATCCCGCTGTCATGACCGTGTTGTCAGCTAAGGCACTGTTCCTGCATCAGCAATGGGAACATTACTCTTGTGCGGGTGGAACGTGAAATATTCCCTGATCATTTTGGCATCACTCACGGTTTTGGGGGGGTGCTCCCCGGTGGGCACGCAGATGAGGGCATGGAAAGGCGCTCCTCTGAACGAATTGATAAACCGGGTGGGAGCTCCCTCGTCAGTGTCGGCCGACAGGGGGGGGTACCGGCTGTACCACTGGTATGAAGACCGCGGCGCGGTCTACACCTATGGCGGTATGGTGAACCTGAGCTGCGACCGGACCATCGGCGTGGATGACGACGACTTCATCATCTCGGTCGACTGGCGCGGCAACTGCATCGCGCCTGTCGATTCGCCCTGGGCGCGCACCAACGATACGCAGAGCATAGGAGTCAGCCAATGAAGATCAGTGACCGTCTTTCTTCGCGCGACGTGGATAAAAAGGGGAAACAGGAATCTCTCGGCCGGTCGGACATTGCCGGATCGCCGTTTGTCCGGACTCTTGCCCGCAACCGGTCGGAGTTCGAAAACCATGAGCAGGAATTGCAGGTCCTCAAGGGCGAGTTGGACAAGGCCGGCAACGAGCTGGAACGGGAGCCGACCATTGCCAATTTTCGCACGTTTCGCGATCTCATCGGCCGCATCACGAAAAACGTCACATCCCATGCCTACCGGCTCCAGCGGGTGGGGGGGACGACCCTCAACCCACGTTGCTTCGAAATCATCACCGTGATCGACCGAGAGGCCGACAATCTCTATCGCCTCATCATGACCGAGAACAAGGATCGTCTCGCCATCACCAACAAGATACTTGAACTCAAGGGGCTCGTCATTGATCTGAAAATCTGAATGCGCGGGCCCATTGCCCGCGTCAAAATTTCAGCATCACCTCCTCAACCTTTGACATTTCCGATGGGCACGAGCCGTGCGACCCGCCGGCTCAGATGCGACAGTTCGGTGGCCTCGGCCACGTCGTCAATGTTTTTGTAGGCATGCCCCGCCTCTTCGGCCAGTCCTCCCCAGGACGCGGTCCGCACGTAGATGCCGCGCTCCTCCATATCCCGCTGCAGTTTCTGCCCCTTGACCAGCTTTTTCGCCTGATGGCGGCTCATGGTCCGGCCGCTGCCGTGCGCGGTGGTGAAGAAGGTGTCGCCGCCTCCCGGGTCGCCTGCCAGCAGATAGGAGCCGGTTTCCATGCTGCCGCCGATAATGACCGGCTGGCCCGTTTCCCGGTAGCGGGCGGGAATCCCCTCCATGCCGGGGCCAAAGGCCCGGGTGGCGCCCTTGCGATGAACCAGCAGTTCGCGTTTTTTCCCGTCCACCAGGTGGGTCTCCAGCTTGGCGGTGTTGTGGGCCACGTCATAGACCATATCCATGCCCAGATCGCGCGGGTCGCGACCGAATACGTCCGAAAAGACCTCGCGGATGCGATGGAGGATGACCTGGCGATTGGCAAAGGCCATGTTCACCGCGCACTTCATGGCGGCAAAGTAGTCCTGCCCCTCGCGGGAGCGGAAGGGGGCGCAGGCAAGTTCGCGGTCATTGGTGCGGATGCCGTACTTTTTCTCCATGACCGACAGGAAAAGCTGGAGATAGTCGGTGGCCACCTGGTGGCCGAAGCCGCGGCTGCCGCAGTGGAACATGATCACCACCTGGTTCGGTACGGTAATGCCGAATGCCCGGGCGGTATCCTCGTCGAAAATGTTCTCGGGGCGGGCCACCTGGATTTCCAGGTAGTGGTTGCCCGAGCCGAGGGTCCCGATCTGGTTGTATCCCCGGTCAACGGCTCTCTGGCTGACCTTCGTGGCATCGGCTCCGGTGAAGCAGCCGTGCTCTTCGGTCATCTCCAGGTCTTCGGGCCAGGCGTAACCGTGTTTCAGGCACCAGGAGGAGCCCTGCTCGGCCACGCGGCAGAACTCGTCGTGGGACAACCGCACAAAGCCATGGCTCCCGACCCCGGCCGGCACCCGGTAGAAGAGGGCGTCCACCAGCTCACGCAGGCGCGGCTTTACCTCTTCATAGGTGAGGGTGGTCAGAACCAGCCGCATGCCGCAGTTGATATCGAAGCCGATGCCGCCGGGGGAAATGACCCCCGTATCCGGGTCCATGGCCGCCAGCCCGCCGATGGGAAAGCCGTATCCCCAGTGGCCGTCAGGCATGCAGAAGGCGTATTTCTGGATGCCCGGCAGGCAGGCCACGTTGGATACCTGCTCGAAAACGCCTGCGTCCATGGCGTTGATGAGTTTTTCCGTGGCAATGATGCGGGCGGGAACGAGCATTCCCTGCTTGTAGGATACGGGAAGCTCCCAGATCGTTGCAGATATTCTCTTCAGCGCTGCCGGTGCCGTCATGGCTCGTTCACCTCTCCTGTAAGCTAATTCTCCGATGTTCCAACTATACCTCAAATTCAGCCAGCCATTCCTCGAAGATGACAACCTTGTGATCGCCATAACGCAGCAGATTCGCCCTCACTTCGTCGGGGTGCTTTTCGTGGTCGAGGGAGCGGGGTTTTTTTGAAAAGAACAGGTCGGCAAAGCAGACGATTCGCTCTTCCCGGCTGAGGGGAACCATGTCGCGCCGGGGCAGGGGCAGGCTCTGACGTTCGATGTCCTCCACGGTGAGGCCGACACCGATATGGCGCTCGCAGACGAGAGCATGCCGGGGTAGTCCTTCGGCCTCCAGAATCTCCCGGCCGATGATGCCGTGGAGGATATAGGGGGCCTCGCCGGTGCAGCCGATGCCCGTGGAATTGGTCCGGCAGACGCCGATGTCGTGGAGCAGGGCCGCTTCTTCTAGGAACCGCAGATCGAGCGACGGATCCCGGAGCCGGCGAGCCACGGCCAGGGCCTTGGCCGCCACGTGGCGGCTGTGGGCAAGCACAATGCCGCAGGCCGTAGTGGCTGGGCCGAAATGCCGTGCGAGCAGATTTTCGGGGGTCATGGGCAAACCTCTTTCGCGCTGGAAGTGATGTCTCATTATCCGGACCTTGGCGCTGCTCTGTCAATCATGCATTTACCCGGTGCAACCCCGCGTCAATGGGCTAATTTCTTGACCTTTCAGGAGTCTTCGGTGTATTCTGGCGCGTATTTCCCGCACTGGAGACCTCATGGCCCGACCCACCTGGGACGAATATTTCATGGAGATCACACACCTGGTGGCCAAGCGCTCGACCTGTCTGCGGCGTCAGGTGGGTGCGGTCATCGTCAAGGACAAGAACATCCTTGCCACCGGTTACAATGGCGCGCCCTCAGGTGTGGCCCACTGTCTCGACGTGGGATGCCTGAGAGAGAAACTCGGCATCCCGTCCGGCGAGCGCCATGAACTCTGCCGGGGCCTCCACGCGGAGCAGAACGCCATCATCCAGGCGGCCAAGCACGGCACCAATATCGACGGGGGCACCCTTTACTGCACCACCATGCCGTGCATCATCTGTTCGAAGATGCTCATCAATGCCGGCATCCGGCGCATCGTGTACGAAGAGGGATACTCGGACGACCTTGCCCGCGAGATGATCGGCGAATCCGGCGTAGCAGTGGAGCGATTTTCCGACTTGAAAGGAAGAGCGTCATGAAATGTCCGTTCTGCGGTCAACTCGACAGCAAGGTGGTGGACTCGCGCCCCGACAAGGGTGGGGCGGCCATCCGCCGTCGGCGCGAATGCGAGTCGTGCGGCAAGCGGTTCACAACCCACGAACGGATCGAGGAAGTCCTTCCTCTGGTGCTCAAGAAGGACGGGCGCCGCGAGCCATTCGACCGGCTCAAGCTCATCGCGGGCATTCAGAAGGCCTGTGAAAAGCGGCAGGTGTCCCGGGAAACCATCGAACGGCTCGTGGACCGGCTGGAGGCCCGCCTGCCGGAGCTCGGGGAAAAGGAAGTGCCGAGTACCACCATCGGCGAATGGGTCATGACCGAGCTCCATGACATCGATGAGGTGGCGTACGTCCGCTTTGCCTCGGTCTATCGCTCCTTCAAGGATGTCAACGAGTTCATGTCCGAGCTCCAGGATCTTCTCAAGAAGTAGCAGCCCCACTCCCATGACATCTGTCCATGAAAACATGATGCGGCGTGCCCTTTCCCTTGCCCGAAAAGGCATTGGCAAGACGTCCCCCAACCCTGC
The DNA here is from genome assembly GCF_059620965.1 of Geobacter sp. PheSNFMC. Classification (NCBI taxonomy): domain Bacteria; kingdom Pseudomonadati; phylum Thermodesulfobacteriota; class Desulfuromonadia; order Geobacterales; family Geobacteraceae; genus Geobacter; species Geobacter sp. PheSNFMC. The sequence goes on along the minus strand of NZ_JCAMRN010000002.1, from coordinate 27,146 downwards.
GGTGGGGTGCGTGATCGTGCGTGAGGGCACCGTGGTCGGCGAGGGGTGGCACCGCAAGGCCGGCACACCCCATGCGGAGGTCCACGCGTTGCGCGAGGCCGGTCCGCTGGCCCGCGGGGCTGACGTTTATGTAACGCTCGAGCCGTGCTCCCACTTCGGCCGCACCCCCCCGTGCGCAGATGCCCTGGTTGCTGCGGGAGTAGCACGTGTCTTCGTGGGAATGGTTGATCCGAACCCCAAGGTCTGCGGCACAGGGGTCGCCCGTCTCGAAGCGGCAGGTATCCGGGTAATTACCGGCGTACTGAATGGGGAGTGCCGGCTGATTAATGAACCCTTTGCGAAACACGTGTCCACAGGGCTTCCTTTCCTCACCCTCAAGAGCGCCCTGACCCTTGATGGGAAGACAGCCACTCTGTCTGGTGATTCGCGCTGGATAACTAACGATAAATCAAGGCGGTACGTGCATCGACTTCGAGCGATGGTTGATGCCGTTATGGTGGGGGCCGGAACCCTGCTGGCCGATGACCCCGAACTCACCGTGCGCCACGTGAAGGGGAAAAATCCTCTCAGGATCATAGTGGACAGCAGCCTCAGGATACCACATCAGGCACGGGTTCTGGGAGATGACCTGGCCCGCGGCACCATCATCGCGACCACGTCAGATGATCGGGATCGAATAGCTTCTCTGGAGACGCGGGGAGCGCAGGTCATCCGTTGCGCATCCGACAAAGGTCGCGTGGACCTGCGCGATCTCATGGAGCGCCTTGGCGCCAGGGGAATCCAGTCGATCCTGCTGGAGGGGGGAAGCGAGCTTGCCGGTGCGGCTCTCCGTCAGGGACTCATCGACAAGTTCATTCTCTTTTACGCCCCCCTATTTCTGGGCGGTGCCGACGGCATCGGGTTGTTCGGCGGGGCATCGGTGGAGCGCATGGAGCGGGCATTCCGCCTTGAAACGGCGCGGGTGCGGCGTTTCGGCGGCGACATCATGATCGAGGCCTATCCGGAGGAAGCATGTTCACGGGATTGATTGAAGATGTGGGTACCGCGCGGCGGTTGGAGCGCCGGGGAGAGGCGGCACGCCTTGCCGTGGCCACGGCGCTGCCGCTTGAGTCCGTGAATCTGGGCGACTCGGTCGCAGTGAACGGGGCCTGTCTCACGGTGGTGGCAAAGGGGGGCGGCGAGCTTACCTTCGACGTTTCCCCCGAGTCATTGGAGCGCACCACGATCGGCAGTCTGGCAACGGGGGCTCCGGTCAACCTGGAGCGGGCTCTCCGCCTTGGAGACCGTCTCGGCGGCCACCTGGTGACGGGGCATGTGGACTTGGTGGCAACAATCGAGGGACGTCGCGAGGTGTCCGGCAACATCCTGTTCACCTTCCGGATGGCTTCCGGATTCAGCCGTTACCTGGTGGCCAAGGGCTCGGTGGCCGTGGACGGCATCAGCCTGACGGTAAACACGGTTGACGCCGACTCGTTTTCGGTCAACGTCATTCCCCATACCGCTGCGAAAACGACCCTGGAGCACCGTCGACCGGGCGACCGGGTCAATATAGAGACGGACATTCTCGGCAAGTACATCGAACGGCTCCTGGGAGGCGGTGGGGAACCCCGAAAGGGGGATAACGGGGTAACCCTTGAGCTTCTTGCAAAGAACGGATTTTTGTGAGATATGAAATGATTACCTATGTAAGGGACGGAGAGACCAATGCCGGTTGCACGTATTGAGGAAGCAATTGAAGACATCCGTCAGGGCAAGATGGTGATCCTGGTGGACGACGAGGACCGTGAGAACGAAGGCGACCTGACCATGGCCGCGGAAATGGTAACCCCCGAGGCGATCAACTTCATGGCCCGGTTCGGGCGGGGGCTCATCTGCCTCACCATGACGACCGAACGGTGCGATCATCTCCAACTGCCACTCATGGTTTCGGCAAACACTTCCTCCTTCGGCACGGCCTTCACCGTATCCATCGAGGCAAAACGGGGGGTGACCACCGGCATCTCAGCGGCGGACCGGGCCCACACCATTCTGACCGCTGTTGCCGATGACGCAAAGGCAGATGACCTCGCCCGTCCGGGCCACGTGTTCCCGCTGCGGGCCAAGCCGGGCGGAGTGCTCGTTCGTGCCGGCCAGACCGAAGGCTCGGTCGATCTGGCTCGTCTTGCCGGGCTCAAGTCCGCTGGCGTCATTTGTGAGATCATGAACGACGACGGCACCATGGCGCGAATGCCGCAACTCAAGGTTTTTGCCAGGGAGCACGGAATCAAGATCTGCACCATCGCGGACCTGGTGGCCTATCGGCTCAAGCACGAGTCCCTGGTGAGGCGTGCGGCAGACGTGCTTCTGCCCACGGATTTCGGGGAATTCCGGGCCATTGCCTTTGAGAACGACGTTGACCGGCTGGAGCACTTGGCGCTGGTCAAGGGAGAGATCAGGGGGGATGAGCCGGTGCTCGTCCGGGTGCATTCCGAGTGCATGACCGGCGACGTTTTCGGCAGCCTGCGCTGCGACTGCGGCAGCCAGCTCCATCGGGCCATGGAGATGATCGAGGCCGAAGGGCGCGGGGTCATCCTCTACATGCGCCAGGAAGGACGCGGCATCGGCCTGTTCAACAAGCTGAAGGCCTACGCCTTGCAGGACGAGGGGAAAGACACGGTGGAGGCGAACCTGGCCCTTGGCTTCAAGCCCGACCTGCGTGACTATGGCATCGGTGCCCAGATTCTCGTGAACCTGGGGGTGCGGAACATCAGGCTGCTGACCAACAACCCTCGCAAACTGATCGGCCTCCAGGGCTACGGCATCAATATCCTGGAGCGGGTTCCCATCGAAATCCCGCCCACCACGACGAATCTCGACTATCTCAAGGCCAAGCGCGAAAAGCTCGGTCATTTGCTGGAAAACATCTGAGGAGGATACCATGCCCCGATTCATCGAAGGCAAGCTCGACGCCACCGGGCTTCGATTCGGCATTATCGTGAGCCGCTTCAACAGCTTCATCGGCGAGAGGCTTCTTGAGGGTGCTGTGGACGCCCTGGTCCGCCATGGTGGTGATGATGGCGACATCGACGTCGTCAGGGTTCCCGGGGCCTTTGAGATCCCGCTCACGGCCCAGAAACTGGTCCAGAAGGGGAACTACGATGCCGTAATCTGCCTCGGCGCCGTGATCCGCGGCTCCACGCCCCACTTCGATTACGTGGCCGCCGAGGTTTCCAAGGGGGTCGCGCATGTTTCCCTGGCCACCGGCGTGCCGGTCGTCTTTGGCGTGCTTACCACCGACACCATCGAGCAGGCCATTGAGCGGGCCGGAACCAAGGCGGGGAACAAGGGCTTCGATGCGGCCGTGACCGCCATCGAAACGGCGCGCCTCTACCGGGAGCTCCGCTAGTGGGCGCCCGCCGCCTCGGCAGGGAGCTGGCCCTGCAACTGCTGTACTCACGGGATTACGCTGCCGGCGAGGCTGCGCCGCTCCTGGAGCTCGCACTGGACGAATCAGAGCCCGGAGCGGCGGCGGGGCGAAGCTTTGCCGACGACCTGGTCCGCGGGGTCCTGGAGCACCGCCAGGAGATCGATACTGCCATCACCGGCGCATCGAAGAACTGGTCCATCGGCCGCATGGCCCGGGTTGACCTGAGCATTCTGCGAATGGCCATGTACGAGTTGCTGTTCCGGCCCGACATTCCCAAAAACGTCACCATCAACGAAGCCATCGAGGTGGCTAAAAAGTTCGGCACCGAGGACTCGCCGGCATTCATCAACGGCATTCTGGACGAGATCGCCTCAACGCTCCCCGACAAGGGGTAGCGGCCCCAACTCATCCCGACAGGCACCAGAACGAGGAAACATGAAAGAGATCAAGATCGGACTCATCGGCTTCGGCACCATCGGCACGGGTGTCGCCAAGCTCCTCCAGGCCAACGCCGGCCTCATTGCCGACAAGGTCGGCGCCGCGGTTACCCTTAAAAAGATCGCCGATCTGGACATAACCACCGACAGGGGCATCGAGCTCCCTCCGGGAACGCTCACCAGCAACGTGGCCGAGGTACTCGATGACCCGGAGATCAGCGTGGTGATCGAGCTGATCGGCGGCTACGAGCCGGCCAAGAGTTTCGTGCTGCGGGCCATCAACAACGGCAAGCACGTGGTCACCGCCAACAAGGCCCTGCTTGCCCTGCACGGCGAGGAGATCTATCCGGCGGCCGCGGCCAAGGGGGTCGAAGTCCTCTTCGAAGCGGCGGTCGGCGGCGGCATCCCGGTCATCTCGGCCATCCTGGGGAACATGGCGGCGAACAACTTCACCACGGTGTTCGGCATTCTCAACGGCACATGCAACTACATCCTCACCCGCATGACCCAGGAAGGGGCCGATTTTGCCGATGTTCTCAAGACCGCCCAGGAGCTTGGCTATGCCGAGGCCGATCCGACCTTTGACATCGAGGGGGTCGATACCGCCCACAAGCTGGCGCTGCTGGTCTCCCTCTGCTTCGGGACAAAGGTTGATTTCAACGCCATCCACACCGAGGGGATCAGTTCCATCTCGTCCGTGGATATTGGTTTTGCCCGGGATTTCGGGTACAAGATCAAGCTGCTGGCCATTGGCAAGCGCACCGGTGATACCGTGGAAGCCCGCGTCCATCCGACCATGATCCCGGTCAACTACCCGCTTGCCGATGTGGACGGGGTCTTCAACGCCATCCGCTTCACCGGCGATTTTATCGGTCCCGTCATGTTCTATGGCCGCGGCGCCGGCATGGAGCCCACTGCCAGTGCCGTGGTGGGCGACGTCATCGAAATCGCCCGGAACATCCTTGCCGGCGTGGGCCGCCGGTGCGCGCCCCTCGGCTATCGGGACGAGGCAGTCACGACCCTTGCCCTCAAGCCCATGGGCGAGATCGAGGGCAAGTACTATCTCCGTTTCGGCGCCGTTGACAAGCCCGGTGTGCTGGCAAAAATTTCGGGTGCCCTCGGCAGGTACGACATCAGCATTGAATCAATGATCCAGAAGGGGAGAAGCGCCGGTGAATCGGTACCCATCGTGATCATGACCCATGAAGCCCGGGAAAGGGACATTCGTGCGGCCCTGGAAGAGATCGACACCTTTGAGCTCATCAGCGAAAAGAGCAGATTCATCAGGATCGAGGATAATCTGGAATAGAAACGTCTTCCCGCACGTTGATGCCGGAGAAAGGCAGCCATCGCAGGCTGCCTTTTTTCATGGCGGAAGGACAGTTACGTCGGTGTCGGCGGTTGGGATGAGTTGGGTAAAATAGTGGATGGAGGCGTAACGGCCCGATGCTATGGGAGTAACCGCGGAGCTGTAACGGCTCACATAGACGAGATGAGCGATGCCGTACTCCTCGGCGGTGCCGAGGTTTGTTTCGCTGTCTTCTCCGAGCATCGTCCGCGATGGTTCGTAGGGAATCCGTTCCCTCAGTTTTCCCCAAAACTGCACGTCCTCCTTGGGCAGTCCAAGGTCGTGGGCGGAAATGATGCCGGTGAAATAGTGCCCGAGCCGGGTTTTGCGCATCTTCAGGGAGAGGGTCTTGCCGTGGGCGTTGGTCACGAGCCAGGCCTGTTTGCCGTGCTGGCGAAGAAAGAGCAGGAACTCCACCACGCCGGGGTGGACAGCGATGAGGTGATCGACTTCCTGCTTGAGAACGGGGATGTCGAGTCCGAGCCGCTCCGACCAGTAATCCAGGTCGGTCCAGTTCAGGGTCCGCTCCTGGGAGCGGAACAGGGCATAGAGAAGGATTTTCGCTTCGTCCAGGGGAATGCTGTTCCGGGCGGCATAGCGTTTGGGTACGTGTTCGAGCCAGAAATGGTCGTCGAAATGGCGGTCGAGCAGTGTCCCGTCCATGTCCAACAGTACGGTGTCGATGCCGTTCCAGTCAAATTTCATGGCGTATCCTAGCGGGAAAGACCCTTAGCGGGCCTTTTCCTCGATGAAGGTTCTGATCTGCTCGATACGTGAGTCAAGCACCTCGCACCGGCTCGGCAGGTCTTCAATCCCTTTGAGCGACGGGGGGCGCGGCGGTTCGAACCCTACCGCGCGCACCACGGCATCGGCGAATTTTGCCGGGTGGGCGGTGGCCAGGCAGATGACTGGCGTGCCGTCGGTCACCAGGTGCCGGGCAGCCCGCACGCCCACTGCCGTGTGGGGATCAAGGAGGTAGCCGGTTTCACGGTGGAAGGAGGCGATGGTGTCGACGGTCTCTTCCTGGTTGACCGAATAGGCGAGGAATTCGGTGCGCACGTGCGCCATTTCGGCATCGGAGAAGTCGATCCGGCCCCGGTCGGGAAGCGTGGTAAAAGCCTCACGGACTCTGGCGGGATCTTCTCCGAAGAGATAGTAGGCATAGCGTTCGAAATTGGAGGCCAACTGGATGTCCATGGACGGCGACACAGTGGGCACCACGGCGCTCAGCGAATAGTCTCCGTCATTGATGAAGCGGGCAAGAATGTTGTTCTCGTTGGTGGCCAGGAGCAGTCTGGCAATGGGCAGTCCCATCCGCTTGGCCACGTAGCCGGCGAAAATGTCGCCGAAGTTGCCCGTGGGGACCGAGAAGACAACTTCGTCGCCAATGGTCTTTGCCACGCGGAAGTAAGAGTGGAAGTAATAGACCACCTGGGCCAGTACCCGGGCCCAGTTGATGGAGTTTACGGCGCCGAGAGCGTAGCGTTCCTTGAAGGGGAGATCGTTGAACAGGCTTTTGACGATGTTCTGGCAATCGTCGAAGGTGCCGCGCACGGCAATGTTGTGCACGTTGGGATCGAGCACCGTGGTCATCTGCAGCGCCTGGACCGGCGAGGTCTTGCCGTGGGGATGGAGGATGAAGATGTTGATGTTCTCCTTGCCCCGCACGCCGTAAATGGCGGCACTTCCCGTGTCGCCGGACGTGGCGCCGACGATGTTCATCCGTTCGTGCCGCTCCTGCAGCAGATATTCGAAGAGGTTGCCCAGGAATTGAAGCGCCACGTCCTTGAATGCGAGGGTGGGGCCGTGGAAGAGCTCGAGGATGTGGAGACCGCCCCGCTCCACGACCGGCGTCACGTCGGGATGATCGAAGGTGGCATAGGAGCGGTCGATGAGACTGCGCAGGTCATCGGCCGGGATGTCGTCGGCGTAGCGGGAGATGATCCGGAAGGCGAGTTCCTGGAACGGCAGCGTCCTCCATGTCGCGAGCGTGTCCCGGTCGATGGCCGGTATCGTTTCCGGCAGGAGAAGCCCCCCATCGGTGGCGAGCCCCATCATGACCGCGTCTTTGAAGCGAATGGGCTGAATGGTTCCTCTGGTGCTGATGTAGCGCATGACTGGTCCGTTCTTGAAGGGATTGCCGCGCTCCCTGCCCCTGAGCAGACGGCGTTGGTATCTTAGCAGCAAACGTGTGAAAAGTGAAGCGGTCGCTCCCGCTGTTCCTGTGGTACTATTAAAGGCGGCATTCCGACCCACGTCTCCTGAAAGGCTCTGTTCATGCACCTCTTGAAGCGCGCTGAAATGCTCAACGTCATCGACACGCTGGCCACCGACTACCTCAAGGGCAAGGTCCGGGCGATCCGTCTGTCGGTGATCGCGCTCCTTTCCGGCGGGCACATCCTGCTGGAAGACATACCGGGCCTGGGCAAGACGACCCTGGCCCTCGCCCTGGCACGGGCCCTGGGGCTCTCCTTCGGCCGGGTCCAGTGCACGAGCGACCTTCTGCCCTCGGATATCACAGGCCTCTCCATCCTCAACAGGGACGAAAACCGCTTTACCTTCATGCCTGGCCCCATCTTCAACAACGTGGTGCTGGTGGACGAGATCAACCGCGCCATGCCCAAGACCCAGAGCGCGCTTCTGGAGGCAATGGAGGAGCGGCGGGTCACGGTGGAAGGCACCACCCACCCGCTGCCCGAGCCTTTCCTGGTCATCGCCACCCAGAACCCGGTGGAGCAGGTGGGGACCTATCCGCTCCCCGAATCGCAACTGGACCGCTTCGTGGTCCGCAGCGGCATCGGCTACCCGCCCGAGGCCATCGAAAAGGCCATCATCAAGGGAGGGAGCATCCGTGACGGCATCCGCCACCTGGAGCCGCTCGTGACGGTTGACGACATCACCGAGGCCCAGCGGACGGTCCGCGAATCCATCTACCTGTCCGACAAGGTTGTTGACTACATCCATGCCATCGTTGCGGCCACCCGCAGCCACCATGCCGTGACGTCGGGCGTTTCCACCAGGGGGGCCATTGCCATGGCCGAAACCGCCAAGGCCCACGCCTATCTGGAGGGGCGCGACTACGTCATTCCCGAGGATGTGAAGGCGATTGCGGCGCCGGTTGGTGCGCACCGCCTGATCCTCGGCTTTGACAACGAGAACCTGGACAAGGGGGAGCTATTACACGCCATCCTCGCCACCATACCCGTTCCGCTGGCCTGAGGCTGACCCGGCCCGGCATCGCCTATATCGCCATAACGCTCCTGATCGGGTTCGCTGCGGTCAACACCGGCAACAACCTCCTGTATCTCATCGTTTCGGCGCTGCTCGGTTTCATGACTGTTTCCGGAGTTGCGGGATGGCTCAATATCCGCGGCCTCGCGCTCCAGGTGCGCCTGCCCGACGAGATCTATGCCAGCCAGGAGACCTTTGCCTATCTGGTCATTGCCAACCGGAAGCGTTTCGTGCCCTCGTTCCTGTTGCGCGTGGCAGTGGAGGGGGGCGGCTGGGCCGACTTCAGCCTGGTGGAACGGCAGTCCGACGAAGCCGGTTCTGCCGCGATCAGGTTTTCCCGCAGAGGGATCGTTACCCTGGGGCGAGCCGTGGTGAGCTCTCCCTTTCCCATTAATTTTTTTGTCCGATCAACGGTCCTCCCCCTGGATGTTCGCGGCGTTGTTTTCCCCTCGCCCCTTCCATGCGCCGGTTTTCCCGTTCTGCCGGAGCAGGCGGGAAGAGGGGGGCGCGAGAGCCTTTCCCCCGGTTACGAAGGGGAAGTGGACCGGATTTCCGACTATACGGGCACGGAGCCGTTCAGGTTGATCCATTGGCGCCTTTCGGCACGCCACGGTTCTCTGAAGGTGAAAGGGATGACCGCTGTTGCGGACGAGCCGATCATCCTCGATCCGGACCGCTTGCCGGGCAGTGACCGCGAGGAGCGCCTCCGGTGCGGGGTCTGGCTCGTAAACCGGGCCATCCGGGCAAACCGTCCCGTTGGTCTCTCGGTCGGCGGACGGACCATACCCCCTGATACTTCGCGCGCCCATCGGCTCAGACTGCTCACGGAACTGGCACTCCATGGTTTCCGTTAAGACCGTTATCACCATTCTCGCCTACCTCGTGGCGGTTCTCGGGTATCTCCCCGTCGTGCTCCATGCGGACTGGCCAGCGCGACTCGCGGCCCCGCTGGCCCTGGCGCTGGGCATCGCATTTGATCGCCGGGGACGGCATCCTCTGGCCGGCATTCCGGCGACACTGTTCACAGTCGTCGCCTTTGCGGCGTACTTACTCCAGTGGAGCCGCTCCAATCCGGCAGCGCCGGTCGTGAACTTCCTCGTCATGCTGCTGGCGGTGCGACTGGTCAACGAAAAGAGTCCGCGAAACCTTCTCCAGATATTCGCGCTTGCCCTTTTCCTCCTGGCAGGGTCATCGCTCTTCAGTCTGAGCGCCCTGTTTCTGCTCTATCTGACGCTCCTGCTGGCCCTTATCGCTATCGCGCTCGTTCTTCTGGCCTTTCATAGCGTCGACGAAGGCATCAGCCTCACCTCCCGCGCGCTCAGGCGCGTGGTCGCGGCGGCCCTTGCCATGCCCGCCGCGTCGCTGCCGCTTCTGCTCGTTTTTTTCGCCATCCTGCCGCGGCCCCAGTTTCCGCTCCTCAGTTTTCTGAATGCCCCGGGCGAGATAACAACGGGGCTCAGCGAGCGCGTGGAGCCGGGCACGTCCTCCAGCGTCGCCGCTGCCCACACCGTCGCGTTCAGGGCCGAATGCGAGAGGCTGGAGCGGAATGCGCTGTATTGGCGGGGGCTGGTCCTGGATACGGCGACCCCCACCGGATGGGTGCGCGGGGCGACCCCGACTGCGGATTCACCCGCCCAGCCGCAAGGAAGGGCCGTGCGGCAGGTGATCTATCCCGAGCCCTCGCGCACCACCTACCTGGTGGGACTCAACATGCCGATTCGCATGGACGGAGTCCGGAGCAGGCAGGCCAACGATGGTACCTTTGTCAATCGGGGACGTCCGGGGGGACGGATCAGGTATGAGGTGCAGTCGGTGGTGTCCGACACTATCGCCGTCAGGGGGACGGTGGACCGAAATCACTACCTGAAGCTGCCCGAGCGGATCTCCGGCCGAACCGTTGACCTGGCGCGCCGGTTGGCCGTTGGTGCAGCGGACGATGCGGCCAGGCTCGACAGGATCGAGGCGTGGTTTCGTGATGCCGGATTCTCTTACGCCACCACAGGGCTTCCGGTCGCGGACGATCCGGTCGATGCCTTTCTCTTTGGCAGTAAAAAAGGGCACTGCGAGTTTTTTGCATCATCGTTCGCACGGCTCTTACGGGTGGCGGGCGTGCCGGCGAGGCTGGTGGGAGGCTACTACGGCGGGGAATATAACGAACTGGCCGGCTATTATCTGGTCACTGAAGACCGCGCCCATGTCTGGGTGGAAGCGTTCATAGACGGCCGCGGCTGGGTCATGATCGACCCGAGCGCCTTTGCCGTCAACTTCGACCGGGTGGGTGAAGCCTCCAGGCCCGGCATGCTCGGCAGAATGACCCGCATGGTCGACTCGCTCTCCTATCTCTGGATTCAGGTGGTCATCACCTATGACCTCCAGAAACAGGTCGAGCTTGTCCGGACGGCAAACAGCCGGTTCAAAGGGCTGCGCATGCCGAGGGATGCACGCCTGGTCACGGCGGTGACAATCACGGCCCTGGCGGCGTTGGGTGGCGTCTTGGTTACTCGCCGTCACAGGCCTGCCGGCAGGGAGAAGCGGCTCATGAAGCGCTTCCTGACCAGGCTTGCCCGCTGCCACGGCCTTCCCCGGAGCCCGGATCCCTCGCAGGGACTGTCTGAAATCGTCGCGGAGCTGGACGATCCGGCGGCAACGGAGTTCGTTGCCGTTTACAGTGGAGCGGTCTACCACGACCGGCGTCTCACCCCGGATGAGATCCGACGCCTTGAGCGATTGATCAAAGACATCGGCGGAAAGCATGAAAGCAGCCCATAGTGCATGCAATTACGCCATTTCACGGGGCGTCCGGGCTTGACAAGGTACACTCTTTCCTTTAGGTTACAAGTACATGTTTTTTGACCTTCCCAGACAACGGATGGACGGTGAGCTCCAAGAAAGATAAACATCTCGACAGTGCCCAGAAGTTCCTTATCAAGGGACAGGTCGACCGGGCTATCCGTGAATACGAGCAAGCGGTAACACTTGACCCCAAGGATGTGCGGGTTCGGCAGAAGTACGCCGAACTGCTGGTCCGCACCAACAGGAAGGGCGAGGCTTTGCGGGAGTTCGAAGTCATCGGCAAGTTTTACGCCGACAACGGTTTCTTCCTTAAGGCGATCGCAGTCTACAAGCAGATCCAGAAGATTGATCCCGCCAATTCGGGCACATCCCTCACCCTTGCCACCCTCAATGAAAAGCAGGGACTTGTCGGCAATGCCCTGGCCGAATACAAGGCAGTCTACGAGGTCTACGAAAAGAGCGGGCAACTCCGTGAAGGGGTGAAGGTCCTGGAGCGCATGCACTCCCTGGACCGGGAGAACATCACTATCCGCCTGAAGCTGGCCGACACCCGGAACAAGATCGGCCAGACAGATGAAGCCTATCAGGAGTTTACCACCCTGGCCCGCGAAATCAGAGCGCGGGGCGATGCCGCTGCCTACGGACGCATCTGCGAACGGATCGGGCAGCTCTTTCCGCAACGGAAGGAGTTTCTCCTCATGGTGGCCGAAGATGAACTGGCCGCCGGCAACCATGGGGCCGCTCTCCCCCTGTTGAAGCAGTTCGTGGACGACGAGCGCTTCAATCCGCGCGCACTCTACCTCCTGGCCGACGCTTCCCGGGCAGCGGGCGACCTGAAAACCGCTTCGGATGCATACAACCGCATCGTGCTCAACTACCCCGGAGAGCTTACCGCCTGCAAAGGGCTCCTGTTCTGTCTGCGTCATCGGGGTGATGTGGATGAGGCGCTCGGACTCCTGAAGCGCTTTGAGGCCGAATTCCTCAGCCAGGAGCCCGAGACCCTTGAACAGTTCTACCTGTCGCTTCAGGAGATCGCTCCCGATAACGGGGCCATTACCGAAGGGCTGCGCAGGGTTCGCGGGACAGCCGACGAGGATGGTGCGGTTGCCGGAGAACAGGAGCAGGAACCCGCATCGTTTTCTGAAAATTCGGCACCCTCGCCGGATGGCTCGCCCGCTGTCCCTGAATCTCCCGTTGCCTGTGCGGCGGAAGTCGACTTCGATTCCGATGAATCCTTGTGGGAAGAAGAGGTTGAGATCGGGCTTGAAGTCGACGGCGATGCCGACCTTGAAGAGATCGAGCTCGAAGTTTCCGTGCCGGACGAATCGACCGATTGGCTTGCCGGCCCCGAAAACGAGGCAGCTTCATTACCGGACGGCTCGTCCCTTGATTTCACTGAGGATGAACTGAACGATCTTGTGCCGTCTCCACCGTTCGTATCGCCGCCCTCCGGTTCTAAGGGGGACAAATATGGTCTTGACGGCTTTTTTTCGGCATTCAAGAAAGGGGTGGGTGAGCAGCTCGAACAGGGTGACACCGAAACCCGGTACAACCTTGGCATCGCCTACAAGGAAATGGGGCTGTACGACGATGCTATTGCCGAGTTCAAGGCCGCGTCGCAAGACCCTCGCCGCCTCGTGGATTGCATCACGCTTCAGGGGATATGTTACCGGGACAAGGGTGAACCGGGAAGGGCTGAGGAGCTGTTCAGTTCGGGGCTGATGCTGTCGGAGCTTTCGCCGGAGGAGTTTCTCTGCCTGACCTATGAATTGGCCCTTACCCACGAGCAGAAAGGGGACGTGGATAAGGCCCTTGCCGAATATCGCAAGATTGCCGACATCGACCCCGCTTTCCGTGACACGGCCGGCAAGCTGGAGCACCTGGACCACGACGGTTTTGCCGATGTGGATCTCGTGGACCTTGAGGAACCCCCGTAACGCTGGTTACGAAAAGAGCAGTCCCCGGGGCGCCACAAGGCGAACCGGCGCCAGAAACAGCTCGCTGGTATAGCTGTCAGGCAGGGGAGGCAAGGGGTTGGCCGCCTGAACCGCCTGGAGAATCAACCGGTCATAGGCCGGGCTCCCCGTACTCTTCACCAACTGCACGTCAACCATCTCACCGCTTTTCTTCATCACAATGGTCAGCATCGCCTCCGAGCGGCCCAGTTCCATTCCCGACGCGCTCGCAACCGTCCACCACCGTTCGTTTATGGTTTCCAGAAGCGTGAAGTAATATTCACGGACATCGCTTCTCAGGGACTCGCCTTCGGCTATGCCGCGGAAAAAGCCGCGGGACATGCCCAGCGAAAGGGGCGAGGGAGGCGCCTGCACCACCGGCGATGGCGGCGGCTCAACCGCCCGGGGCGGCGGCGCAGCTTCTTCGGCGGGCGGTTGCTCGTTTTCCACCGGCAGGCTCATGTCGCTGGCAACAACAGGTTCGGGTACGGGAGCTGGCAGGCTGTCCGGCGGTGATGGTGCAACAGGGCGAATCTCGCTGCCGGACAGGTCCACGGAAACAACCTGCATCCCTTCCACGCCAGCCACGTGGCGCGGCAGGAGTGACGTCACGGAATAGAGCGCTCCGTGCAATGCAAGAGAGAGGGCGATGGTCCAGAGCATCGGCGCATCGCTTCGTCTTGTCTGTGTCAACTGGTCCATGGGCTGGCTCCCAGGCGGAATGGATGTGGTACGTGGTCATTCTACCTTTTTCCCTAAGGCCGTGACAACCCGATTTCTCGTTTACCTTTCGGATTTTGCGACAAAAAAAGGGGGCCGAGGGCCCCCTTTGTCATTTCCATATGTTGGCGCTTAGTTGTTTTGCGCGTCGACAACGGCAATGGCTGCCATGTTGACGATATCCATGACGTCGTCGCCGCGCTGCAGCACGTGTACCGGTTTTTTCATCCCCATGAGAATCGGCCCGATCGCATCGGCGCCGCCGAGGCGGGTAAGGAGCTTGTAGCTGATGTTGCCCGAGTTCAGGTCGGGGAAAATAAGGACATTTGCCCCCCCCTTGAGAGTGGCAAAAGGATAGTGGGCCTCCAGAATGTCGGGCACCACGGCGGTGTCGGCCTGCATCTCGCCGTCGATCATCAGTTCGGGCGCCCGCTGCTTGACGATCTCCACCGCCCGCTTGCACTTGAGCGCCTGGGGATGATTGACGGAACCGAAGTTGGAGAAGGAAAGCATGGCGATGCGCGGGTCGAGATCCAGAAGCCGCGCCTTCTCGGCCGCCAGTATGGCGGTTTCGGCCAGTTCCTCCGCGGTGGGCTCGATGCAGACCGTGGTATCGGCCAGCAGGAAGATTCCCCGCTTGAAGACCATCAGATACAGCCCGTGGACGCTGGAAAGCCCTTCCTGCTTGCCGATCACTTCAAGGGCAGGGCGAATGATGTCTGGGTAATGGGCATCGATCCCCGAGAGCAGGGCGTCCGCATCGCCGTGGCAGACCATCTCGCAGCCGAAATAGGTGCGGCCCCGGCGCCGGATCATGCGGCGGGCCTCGGACAGGGTGATCCCTTTCCGCTGCCGCTGCTCGAACAGGGCCTGGGAGTAGCGCTCGGTGTCGGGGCTGTCGTCCGGGTCAATGATGGTGACGCCGCCATTAAGGTCAAGGTTGAGCTCCTCGATCTTTTTGCGGATCTCCTCCCGATTGCCCAGAAGGATCGGATAGGCGATCCCCTCCTCGATCATCACCTGTGCGGCCCGGAGGATCTTTTCATTCTCTCCCTCGGGGAGAACGACCCGCTTGGGATCGGTCTTCGCCTTGTTGATGATGAGGCGTAGAGTCTCCTTGGCCTTGCCCTGGAGCGTTTCCAGGTGCTCCACATACTTTTCCATGTCGGCGATGGGCTGGCGGGCAACCCCCGATTCCATGGCAGCCCTGGCAACGGCAGGCGCCACCCTCAGGAGCGCCCGGGGGTCAAAGGGTTTCGGAATGATGTACTCGCGTCCGTAGGCGAATTTTTTGTTGCCGTACGCCCGACAGACCGAGTCCGGGCAGTCTTCCTTGGCAAGTTCGGCCAGGGCGAGCACGCACGCCTTCTTCATGGTCTCGTTGATGGTGGTGGCCCTCACATCGAGTGCGCCACGGAAGATGAAGGGGAAACCCAGAACGTTGTTCACCTGGTTGGGATAGTCGGAACGACCGGTTGCCATGATGGCGTCGGCACGGACTGCCGCCACCTCCTCGGGGGTGATTTCTGGATCGGGATTGGCCATGGCGAAGATAATCGGGTTGGGCGCCATGTCCCGGACCATTTCGGGGGTGAAGGCACCCTTGCTGGAGAGGCCGTAGGCCACGTCGGCGTTTTTGAAGGCATCTTCCAGGGTGCGGTCTTCGGTTTCAACGGCGAAGCGCTCCTTGTACTCGTTCATGCCGGCGGTACGTCCCTTGTAGATGACACCCTTGGTGTCGCAGAGGATGATGTTTTCCTTCCGCGCACCAAGTTCAACCGCCATCTGGGCGCAGGCGATGCCGGAGGCACCGGCGCCGTTGACCACGATCTTGATGTTTTCGATCTTCTTTCCGACCAGTTCAAGGGCATTGATGAGGGCTGCGCCGGAGATGATGGCGGTGCCGTGCTGATCATCGTGGAAGACCGGAATGTTCATGGTCTCCTTGAGCTTTTCCTCGATGTAAAAGCATTCCGGGGCCTTGATGTCCTCAAGGTTGATGCCGCCGAAGGTCGGTTCCAGCAACTGGCAGACTCTGATTATTTCGTCAGCGTCCTTGGTGTCCACTTCGATGTCGAAGACATCTATATCGGCAAAACGCTTGAAGAGAACACCTTTACCCTCCATGACCGGCTTGCCGGCCAAGGCGCCGATGTCACCGAGACCGAGCACGGCCGTGCCGTTTGACAGCACAGCCACCAGGTTTCCCTTGGCGGTATATGTATAGACATCTTCGGGGTTCTTTTCGATTTCAAGACAAGGCTCGGCTACGCCGGGTGAGTAGGCAAGGGAGAGATCGCGCTGGGTAAGGCATGGTTTTGACGGAATTACCTCGATCTTGCCTTTTCTTCCTATGGAGTGATAATCAAGGGCGTCCTGCTTTTTTCTCATGTGGTGTTCGCTCCTTTCGCGATAGGTACGTTTTAGTAATGCTAAAATTTGTTCTGGTATGTCGCTGCGAGACCAACACGGTTTTATCGCCCGCGTTTTTATTGAAATTAAACAACCTTATTCTTAGGTTCAATGCTTTGTCAAGGGATAATTACAGCTATACTAAAAAATCATTCTATTTCTGTGTGGACACTGAAGAGGCGTGGCATGCTTGTAATTTAGAGCATTTTCACGGATAATCCCGGGGAAAATCGACCGGGAGCTTCAGGCTCCCAAAGGGAGGACCCGTCGTGGAACGTGTCTGGGCGCCCTGGCGCATGGAATACCTCGTGGATGAAAAACCCGCCGGATGCATTTTCTGTCCCACTAACGGACAGGCCAGCGACCGGGATCGGCTCATCCTTCACAGAACACCGTTATCTCTCGTGATGCTGAATCGCTACCCCTACACCAATGGTCATCTCATGGTGGCCCCTCTGCGCCATACCGCAGACATGGATTCCCTGTCCGAAGCGGAAATGCTCGATCTGTTCCGCACGGTCCGGCTTTGTCGCTCCATCCTCCAGGATGCGGCCAGCCCCAATGGCTACAATATCGGCATCAATCTGGGGAAAGCGGCCGGGGCCGGAGTTGACGACCATCTCCACATCCACGTGGTGCCCCGCTGGAACGGCGACACGAATTTCATGGGGGTCGTAGCGGATCTGCGGATAGTGCCGGAAGGGCTTCTGGCTGCCTGGGATCGCTTGGCACCCCTGTTTCCCCGGGAGACTCCATGATCCGCCCGGCGTTCATCGGCATGGATATCGGCGGGACCAATCTGCGGATGGGGCTCGTGGATGCAGCGGGAACGATTCATTTCCGCTACAGGCAGAAGACCGATATCCATGAGGGGAGAGCCGCCTTTTACGACAAACTCGCCCAAGGGGTAGGCATTCTCAGAGAGCATGCGGTTCAGGCGGGATTTCGCATCGTGGCCGTGGGTGCCGGCGTGCCGGGGCTTGTGGCCAATGACGGGCATATTCACGTATCGGTGAATCTTCCAGCCATTGACAGCATCAATCTCCGCCACGACCTGGAACGCATCAGCGGCCTGCCGGCAACGATAGCCAACGATGTCAATGCCACCGCGTACGGCGAGAAATCCTTCGGCGCAGGCCGCGAGTTCGACTCGTTCCTGATGGTTACCCTCGGCACGGGCGTCGGGGGAGGGCTCGTCCTGAACGGACGGCTGTGGACCGGTATCGACGGCGTGGCCGGCGAGTTCGGCCATGTGACGGTCGAGCCCCAGGGTACGCCTTGTCCCTGCGGCAACCGGGGTTGCCTCGAGCAATATGCCTCTGCCACGGCCATAGCCTCAGCCGCGCGAAACGCCATGATTGCGGGGCTATATATGCCGGCCGACGGGTCTGCGGCGCGGCTCACGACCCAGGACCTTGCCCGCCTCGCCCAGGAAGGGGATGGGGCAGCAGCGGAATTTTTCGCCGAGGCGGGACGCTATGTGGGCATGGCAACGGCATCAATGGCCAACGTACTCAACCTGGAGGCACTGATCGTTGGGGGAGGTGTCGCGGCAAGCTTTGATCTGATCAGGAACTCCATTGAGCGGGAGGTTCGTGCCCGGGCCTTTCCGATTCCGGCCGAGCGGCTCGCGGTGGTCCGTGGCGCGTTGGGCGATGACGGAGGGCTTCTGGGAAGCGCTGCGCTGGCGCGGGATGAATTCGATATCTGAGAGTGCGTTTGCATAGTGATCAACGACGGGGAGGAATCATGGCGCGTAAAATAGGCATACTGACCGGAGGCGGAGACTGCCCGGGGCTCAATGCGGTGATCAGGGGAGTTGTCAAGAGCTCCATTATCCGGCGCGGCTGGGAAGTGGTCGGTATCAGGGACGGATTCGACGGCCTGCTCTACAACAACAGAATCGTACCGCTCGGCCTCAATGAGGTACGCGGGATACTTCCCCGCGGCGGAACCATCCTCGGCACGTCGAACCGTGGCAATCCTTTTTCATATCCTGTTGAAGTGAATGGTAAAATCGTTTTAACCGACGTGTCGGACGAGGTGGTCGCGAACATCAAAAATCAGGGGATCGACGCACTTGTGGCAGTTGGGGGGGACGGCTCGCTCAAGATCGCCCTAGAGCTCATGAACAAAGGAATTCCCGTTGTGGGCGTGCCGAAGACCATTGACAACGATCTGATGGAGACCGATGTCACCTTCGGTTACAACACCGCCCTGGAAACCGCAACCGATGCCCTGGACAAGCTTCACTCCACGGCCGAGAGCCACCACCGGGTCATGATCATGGAGGTCATGGGACGCTATGCCGGCTGGATCGCGCTCGAATCGGGCATCAGCGGCGGCGCGGACGTGATTCTCATTCCCGAGATACCCTACGATATCAGCACGGTCTGCCGTGCGGTCGACGAGCGGCGTAGACGGGGAAGTGCTTTCAGCATCATCGTGGTGGCTGAGGGGGCGTTCCCGCGCGGCGGCAGCCGGGTCGTGCAGAAACGGGCCGATGAAACGAACACCATTGAGCGGCTCGGAGGGGTCGGCCAATACGTGGCCCGGCAACTGGGGGACTGTCTCGACATGGATGTTCGCGTCATGGTCCTGGGCCATCTTCAGCGGGGCGGTTCGCCATCTACCTTTGATCGCTGCCTCGGAAGCCGCTTCGGCGTTGCCGCCGTAGAGCTCATCGAACAGGAACAGTATGGACGGATGGTCTGCCTGCGCGGCCGCGACATCAAATCGGTATCCATCGAAAGGGCGGTGCGGAAGCTGAAACTGGTGAACCCCGGCGGCCAGATGGTGACTGCGGCAGAAGAGCTCGGCATCGTGGTGGGGCGGCGGTAGGGAGTTGACATCGACCGGACCGCGATATAGAGTGCACTCGTTTTTTCTTAAGAAATCCTTTTTACCGCCGATGTAATACGTAATGCATCCGAGCCGAACCATCGGCATGGCCGGCTCGATGCCGCCCGTTGCCGGGTAATGCGCACAATGGAGGGATATCCACATGGAATCCGGTGCTGTATTCAAAAACAGGAGCAGCCTGTACGGGGTTCTCGGCTGTGCGCTGGGAATCGGCGCTCCCATTGCCTGGACCTTTATCCGCCTCATTTTCTTTTCCGACCCCGGCCAGCCCCTCCTGGGGCAGGTATTCTCCGATATTACCCGGTCAACCTACCAAGTAGCCCTCTATACGTACATGGGAATGGGCACTGCCCTTGTCCTGGCCGTGGTGGGGCACCATATCGGAAAGACGAGCGACGAACTGCACAAGCGCGCCGCCGAACTGAACCTGCTGCATCAGGAAGTCGCGTCGCAAAAGGAAATATTTGAAAACCGCTATCGGATTCTCGACAACAACATCAAGAATTTTCACCAGATCAGCAGCAAGATTCAGAAATCCATTGACGTGGACGAGGTCCTGCGGCTGTGCGCCGAGGGACTCCACGATGTTCTCGGCTACGAGCGGGTCAACATTCTCATGGCGGATGCCGCGCGGGCCTCGCTTTCGTTCGTGGCAGCCGTGGGCACCTCTGACTTCAACCTCGCCGGCGTTTCGCTGCCCCTGGATCAACGGGGTGGGGTGATCAGCAAGTGTTTTACCGACCGCCAGCTCTACATGATCGACGACATCAGCGCCTATCCGACGGATTTCCGGCTCCAGCCCCCCTTTGACGCCATCAGGGCCCTCAGATCCAAAAGCTTCGTGATCTGCCCCATCGTCGTCAAGGGGGAAGCCATCGGTGTTTTCGCCGTGGACAACCGTTCGAGCCGCCGTTCGCTCAACGATACGGACGTGGACACCATCAAGCTCTTTGCCGACCAAGCCTCGTCGGCGATTGTCCGCATCAACCTGCTCAAGGCTATCGGGACGCTGACGTCGGAACTGGAAACCACCTTTGCCGATCTGCTCAAGAACCGCGATCATTACTCCCGCTACGTGGTCAACCTGAAGGAAGCGGTCAACTCCGTGGCCGACGGCACCGCCCACATCGCTTCAGCGTCCGAGAGCGTTCTCTCGGCGGTGGATGAGACGAGTTCCGCCGTGAGCAATATCTATGTGGCCATTGAGCAGGTAACGCGGAACATCGACTACCTGTCGGAGTCCATCGACAAGTCGGTGTCGGCCATGGAGGAGCTGAACTCTTCCATCAAGAACGTGGAGCAGAGCGCCGCCATCTCGCACCAGGTATCGAGCACGGTCAAGGAAAAGGCCGACAGCGGCCGGGCCGTGGTGGATGAGACCATCCAGGCCCTGGACGAGATCCAGCGTTCGGTTGACCAGTCCTTCGAGGCCATGAAGCGCCTTTCCGAGAACAGCGGCAAGATCGAAAGCATTGTCGGCGTGATCAACGACATCACCAAGCGAACCAACCTCCTGGCACTGAACGCGTCCATCATCGCGGCCCAGGCGGGAGAGTACGGCAAGAGCTTCGGCGTCGTGGCCGACGAGATCCGCAACCTGTCGCTCCAGACCGGCCAGTCCACCGGGGAGATTACCGGCATTATCGAGGAAATCATGCGGGAATCCCGCTCCGCGGCCCAGAACATAACCGCCTCCAAGGACTTGGTCCAGCGAGGGGTCGAGTTGGGCGGCATCATGGGGCAGTCGCTTCAGGTCATTCACGAGAGCTCCACCCGCTCCATGGACATGACCCACGAGATCAAGACCGCCACCGAGGAGCAGGCGCGCAGCGTCCAGTTGGTCACCAACTCCATCGAGAACGTGAGCAGCATGAGCACGCAGATCTACAAGGCCTCCAAGGAACAGTCCGATGCCGCCATGAGCATTGTCCGCTCCGTTGACACCATCAAGGAGATGGCCCAGGAGATGGTGAGGGCAACGGTCAAGCAGGTCGAGGACGGGTCGGAGATCAAGAAATCGGTGGAGGCGGTCGGCGAGATGGTAACGCGAATCTTCGAGGACATGGAAGTCCGGCGCGAGGAGAGCGGCGAGGTGGTAAAAGAGCTCGAATTGATGAAGAAGATCGCCAGTTGATTTAAATAGTTCTGGACAAAACCACGTTATTTGTAGTATTCGTGCAGTATTCTGATGACGGCCCGCAACCCAGGTGGAGCCGTCATCCTTTTTTACGGATATACTGCCTGGATTCACGACTGAACCGGGACGGAAGGCGATAGCCGCACCGACGAGGATGGGTGAGCATTCCCTTCCATGGTCGTTTTCGTGCGCCTCCGGACCCCGGTGGCGCATTTGTTATTTGACAGGGGACAACCACGGTGAACCGCGCGAAAACCATCCTCGATATCCAGAAAATGAAGGCGACGGGCGAGAAGATAACCGTCCTCACCAGCTACGACTATCCCTTTACCCGCATCATGGATGAATGCGGCATCGACATGATCCTGGTGGGAGACTCGGTCGGCGTCGTCTTTGCCGGCCACGACAACACCCTGCCGGTTACCGTGGACGACATGCTCTATCACACCCGCGCCGTTACCCGGGCCAGACCCAAGGCACTGGTGGTTACGGATATGCCGTTTCTCTCCTACCAGACCGATCTGCGCGATGCCCGCATCAACGCCGGACGCCTGGTCAAGGAGGGGGGAGCCGAAGCGGTGAAGCTGGAGGGCGGAGCCCACGTGACGGACACCATCAGGGCCATCGCCGACATGGACATCCCGGTCATGGCCCACATCGGACTTACCCCCCAATCGATTCACCGGATGGGGGGCTACAAGGTGCAGGGCAAGAAGGAGGAGCAGGCCCAGCGATTGCTGGAAGACGCCCTCGCGGTCCAGGAAGCGGGAGCCTTTGCCGTGGTCCTGGAAGGGATTCCGCTCACGCTCGCCGGCCGCATCACCGCAGAACTCTCCATTCCCACCATCGGCATCGGTGCCGGTCCCCACTGCGACGGCCAGGTCCTCGTCATCCACGACATCCTCGGCCTGTGCGAGAAATACTCTCCCAAATTCGTCAAACGCTATGGCGACGCCCGTACGCTCATTTCCGACGCGGTCGCGTCCTACATTTCCGAAGTCAAGAAAGGGGAATTCCCCACCGAGGGGCATTCATTCAACTGACATGCGCATCATAGATTCTGTTGCCGACATGCAGGCGTTTTCCCGCAACGCCCGGCGGTCGGGGAAAACCATTGCCCTGGTCCCCACCATGGGCTATCTCCACGACGGTCACGCCTCGCTCATGCGCGAGGGGCGCACCCGCGCGGACATCCTGGTGGTGAGCATCTTTGTCAACCCGACCCAGTTCGGCCCCAGCGAGGATTTCACCACGTACCCCCGCGACCTGGAGCGGGACCGGCAGGTTGCCGCAGCGGCCGGGGCGGACGTGATCTTCGCCCCCCGGGCCGATGACATGTACCCTGCCGGATTCCAGACCTATGTCGATGTGGAAAAGGTGACGCTTCCTCTCTGCGGAGCGAGCCGTCCGGGACACTTCCGCGGGGTGACCACCGTCGTGGCCAAGCTCTTCAATATCGTCATGCCCCACACGGCGTTTTTCGGCAAGAAGGACTTCCAACAACTGGCCGTAATCCGCCGGATGGTTGCGGATCTGAACATGGATCTGAGCATCGTGGGCATGCCCATTATCCGCGAGCCGGACGGATTGGCAATGAGCTCCCGCAACGCCTACCTGGGGCCGCAGGAGCGCACCAACGCCCTCTGCCTCAATCGGTCCCTTGCCGCCGCACGAAACCTGTTCACCCATGGCGAGCGGAGCGTCGCGCGCCTGCGCGAAAAGGTGCTGCGGATAATCACCGAAGTACCTGGCGCCGCCATCGACTATGCTGATTTCCGTGACAGTGAAACCCTTGAGGCGGTGGAAACGGCCAATGAAAAGACACTTCTCGCCCTGGCCGTGAAGATGGGAACAACGAGGCTGATCGACAACTGCGTTCTGGGTGAGGAGCAGTAGTTGTCCGTGCCTGCGGGCAGCCTGACCACTGCCTGCCCAGAGGATGAAGCGAACCATGCCGAAAAATCGTGACGCAGCTCGTGCCAGCCTTGAGAACCTCTACCGGATCTTCACCGTGCCTGAAGCACCCGATTCGACCCTCGGTGCCATCGATCAGGCCATATCCGGCGATGTCACCGGCTTCCTGCAGACCCATATCGTTGCCATCGAGCGCGATCTGGAAGATATCGAAGCGAATTTTTCCTCCTTCGCCATTCCGGAAGAACCTACCTACGTTTCCGAATACACCGAATTCGTCAAAGAGAACCTCGTCGCCCACTCGGTTCATACCGCCTCGCCGGCGTTCGTCGGGCACATGACCTCGGCGCTCCCGTACTTCATGCTGCCGCTGGCGCGTCTTATGACCGCCCTCAACCAGAACGTGGTCAAGGTGGAGACATCCAAGGCCTTTACGCCGATGGAACGGCAGGTCCTCGCCATGCTCCATCATCTGGTGTATCGCCGCGACGAAGACTTCTACCCATCATGGATTCATAACAGCCGGCATGCCCTGGGTGCCTTCTGCTCCGGCGGTACCATCGCCAATATCACGGCCCTGTGGGTGGCACGCAACCGTCTGTTTGCCCCGAACGGAGCATTTCGCGGCATTGCCCGGGAGGGGCTGGCCCGTGCGCTCAAGCATCGCGGCGCGGACGGCATTGCCGTGCTCGTCTCCGAACGGGGGCACTACTCCCTGGGAAAGGCGGCCGACCTGCTCGGCATCGGCCGGGACGATCTGGTCAAGGTGAAAACCGAAGCGAACAACCGCATCGACCTCAAGGCACTGAGAGAAGAGTGCCGGCGCCTCCAAGACCGGAACACGCTCCCGCTGGCGCTGGTCGGCATCGCCGGAACCACCGAAACCGGCAACGTGGACCCTCTGGAGGCGATGGCCGATCTTGCCCAGGAACTTGGCTGTCATTTCCATGTGGACGCCGCCTGGGGTGGACCGACCCTTTTTTCCGATCGCCACCGCTCCCTGCTCAAGGGTATCGAGCGGGCCGACTCGGTCACCATTGACGGGCACAAGCAGCTCTATGTGCCCATGGGGGCGGGAATGGTCGTCTTCAAGGATCCCACCGCCCTGTCAGCCATCGAGCATCACGCCAACTACATCCTGCGCCACGGTTCCAAGGATCTGGGCAGCCATACCCTGGAGGGATCACGGCCGGGGAAGGCGATGCTGGTACATGCCGGTTTCTCGATCATTGGACGCAAAGGGTACGAACTGCTGATCGACATGGGGATCGAACGTGCTCGCACCTTTGCCGACATGATCAGGCAGCATCCCGATTTCGAACTGATCAGCGAACCGGAACTGAATATCCTCACGTACCGCTACTGCCCGGCCGCCGTTCAGCAGACCTTGCACGACGTGACGGACCGGGAACGCGCCGATATCAATGCGCTCCTCGATCAGGTCTGCCAGTTGCTGCAGAAATTCCAGCGCGAAGCCGGGAAAACCTTTGTCTCCCGGACACGGCTGCATGTGGCGCACCATGACCGGGAACTCACCGTGTTGCGCGTCGTCCTGGCCAACCCGCTGACAACCAACGAGATTCTGGAGTCCGTACTGGCGGAGCAGTGTGAACTCGTGCAATTGCCGGAGATTCAGGCAGTGCTGCAGCAGGTGGAAGAGCTCTGTACCGGTCTGGCAAAAGCCGCCTCATGGTAGAAGCATGACGTTCTGTTTGTGCTGCCGAGCGGGATGATTGACTAAGCGAGGATCAGTCCGATGGAGCTCTACGCCGCCTCATACCTTGTGCCCATTTCATCGCCCCCCGTCGCCGGCGGCGCGCTAGCCGTGGACAATGGCCGGATAGTTGATACGGGCACGCTCGCCGAGCTCCGCGCCCGGTACGGCTGTCCTGTTCACGACTTTCCGGGCTGCGCCATTCTTCCCGGCCTCGTCAACGCCCATACCCATCTGGAGCTTACCCACTTCCCGTCATGGAAAATCCGCAAGGGAATCGACTACTCGCCCCGGACGTATGTGGACTGGATCATCCAGGTAATCAAAATCCGCCGGGCCCTGACGCGGCAGGAACTGGAACTTTCCGTACGGGAAGGGCTGCGTATCTGCCTTGAAGCGGGGACCACGTCCATCGGCGAAATTCTCACCGACCGGTCGCTCCTCCCTCTGTATGCCGGCTCCGGCCTGGCGGGGCGGCTCTTCTTCGAGGCCATCGGCCACGATCCGGTCCGCAGCGCCGAGCTCATCTCGGAGCTTGGCACTGCCGTGGCTTCTTTTCCCGCCGGAGACTTTCTGCCGGGCCTCTCGCCCCATGCCCCCCACACCGTTTCCGAACAGCTCCATCAGGATGTCCGCCGGCTTGCGGAAAAACACAACGTGCCGCGCATCATCCATCTGGCCGAATCCCGGGAGGAGAGTGATTTCTTCTTCGATTCGACCGGGAATATCGCTGAGCTGCTCTATCCCCACGTCAGGTGGGAGTCGTACCTCCCCGCCCCGAGACGTGCTACCGCAACCGCCTGGCTCGACGGCCTCGGCGTGCTCGGTGGCGACATGTCGGCGGTCCATTGCGTTCATCTTACGCCGTCGGATGCCGAAACCCTTGCCAAGCGCGGCATCGGCATTGTGCTTTGCCCCCGGAGCAATGAGAAGCTTGCCGTGGGGCGCGCACCTGTCGCCTTTTTGAAAAAGCTCGGCATTCCTCTTTCCTTGGGCACCGACTCGCTGGCCAGCAACGATTCCCTCTCCCTGTGGGACGAAATGCGCTACCTCCTCGATCTCTTCCCGGACGTCTTCACCCCGTCGGAGGTCCTTGCCATGGCGACCCTCGGTCCGGCGCGACAACTCGCTCTTGCCGACTGGGCAGGGTCCCTTGAGAAGGGCAAGCGTGCCGACCTGCTCGTCATTAAACTCCCGGATCCACAGAGCACCGGCGAGGGGCTCCACGAAGCCGTTATCGGCAACGGGGAGCTTATCCATGTGATTCTGTCCGGCAGATTCACCGACCGGCCAGAGCACCGCTAAACCCCATCAAGTAACGGACAATCACAGTCCTTTTTACTCCTTGCAATGATTTCACCATATCTGCTAGTATCATTTGCATGGGAGAAAAGCTGATCTGCAATAACAAGAAAGCGTTTCACGATTTCTTCATAGAAGAGCGTTTTGAAGCGGGAATGGTGCTGAAGGGGACCGAGGTGAAATCCCTGCGCGACGGCAAGGCAAACCTCAACGACTCCTTTGCCTTGATCCGTAATGGTGAAATCTTTCTGCACAATCTCCACATCAATCCCTACGCGTTCGGCAACCGGGAGAACCACGATCCTGACAGGCTGCGCAAGCTCCTGATGCATAAGAAAGAGATCGAAAAGCTCTTCGGCAAGATCCGCGAAAAGGGATACTCGGTTGTTCCGTTGCGCCTCTACTTCAAGAATGGCCTCGCCAAGGTCGAGTTGGGACTTGCCAAGGGCAAGAAGCTCTATGACAAGCGGGAAGACATGAAGAAGAAAGACCAGTCGAGGGAGATGGCCCAGGCCCTCAGAGAAAAGAGCAAGAGTCACTGAACAGAGTTTACAAGGGGGTGTACAGGTTTCGACGGGGATAGGAAGCTGATGGTTGCATGCCGAGGTCCGGGCTGGCCTCGTTAAAAAGCCCGGGGCGAATTACACGCCGATAATTACGACTACGCTGTAGCAGCTTAATAACCTGCTACCGATCCGCTGAGCCTCTCCCACGGGTGAAGATGGATCGTCATTTTTAGTGGGATAGTTGAGGGGAGGGTCCACGGCCCCAAGGCGAAACCTTAGTGGAATCGCTTCCCGGAAATCCCTGCCAGGGGAGAGTCGGGCGGCTAAATTAAATCCTGGCATAAGCATGTAGACGCCTTCAGTGTATGATCTTCGGACGCGGGTTCGATTCCCGCCACCTCCACCATTT